>DASSGI010000349.1:0-6523 GCA_035857655.1 Casimicrobiaceae bacterium
GAGCCGGTGTTCGGCGCATGACGATAGGTGCGCAACGACTGGCCATCGACCCAGGCCAATGACAGGGCGTTGACAGTCTCCTCTCGCGACAGCCCCAAAAGACCGGAAACAACGGCCGTCGAGGCGACCTTCACCAGGACGACGTGATCAAGGCCGACCCGGTTGAAGGAGTTCTCCAGGGCGATGACGCCTTGAATCTCGTGCGCCTTAATCATGGCGGTGAGGACATCGCGCACTCGCAGCGGCGCCTTACCGCAAGCGACGGCGGTGCGCGACAGCCAGTCGGCGGTGGCCAGGATGCCGCCTAAGTTGTCCGATGGGTGGCCCCACTCGGCGGCCAGGAAGGTGTCGTTGAAATCGAGCCAGCGGATCATGGCGCCAATGTTGAACGCCGCCTGCACCGGGTCGAGCTGGAAGCTCGTTCCCGGCACCTTCGCGCCGTTCGGGACGACGGTTCCGGGCACGATCGGGCCCAGGAGCTTCGTGCACGCCGGGTAGGAGAGCGCCTCGAAACCGCAACCGAGCGTGTCGATCAGGCAATGGCGAGCGGTTTCGAACGCTTCCTTGCTGGAAATCCTGTACTTCGTCGCGTAGTCGGCGATGTCGACGAGGACCTTGTCGGGCTTCGGGCGGACGTTGCTGATGGCGGCGGACATGGTCGTCGTTCTGGTTCGTTGTTGTCGCTGGCCTGGAAATCCGGCGCTAGGCGCGCTTCGCGATCGGCACGAATGTCTGATCGTCGGGGCCGATGTAGTTGGCGGAGGGGCGAATGATCTTGCCGTCCTGGCGCTGCTCGATGACGTGCGCCGACCAGCCCGACGTGCGCGAGATCACGAACAGCGGCGTGAACATCGCCGTCGGGACGCCCATCATGTGATAGGAGACCGCCGAGTACCAGTCGAGATTCGCGAACATCCGCTTGAGATCGTGCATCACCGCCTCGATCCGTTCGGCGATCGCGTACATCTTGAGGCTGCCCGCGTCCTGCGACAGGTTGCGCGCGAGCTCCTTGATCACCTTGTTGCGGGGATCGGCGATCGTGTACACCGGATGGCCGAAGCCGATGATCACTTCCTTCGCGTCGACGCGCTTCCGGATGTCGGCCTCGGCTTCGTCTGCCGTGTCGTAGCGCTTCTGGACCTCGAACGAGAACTCGTTGGCGCCGCCGTGCTTGGGGCCGCGCAGCGCGCCGATCGCGCCCGCGATGCACGAGTAGAAGTCGGACCCCGTTCCGGCGATCACGCGCGCGGTGAACGTCGACGCGTTGAACTCGTGCTCGGCGTAGAGGATCAGCGACGTGTGCATCGCGCGGACCCACAGCGGCTTCGGAGCGCGGCCGTGCAGCAGGTGGAGGAAGTGGCCGCCGATCGAATCGTCGTCGGTCTCGACGTCGATCCGCTTGCCGTTGTGACTCCAGTGATACCAGTAGAGCAGCATCGAGCCGAGCGACGCCATCAGGCGGTCCGCGATGTCGCGCGCGCCGGGAGCGCTGTGGTCGTCGCGCTCAGGCAGCACCGTTCCGAGCGCCGAGACCGCGCTGCGCATCACGTCCATCGGGTGTGCGGCGGCGGGAATCCGCTCGAGGATCTCCTTCACCGGTTCGGGCAGGCCGCGCAGCGACATGAGCTTCGTCTTGTAGGCCCGGAGCTCGGACGCGTTCGGGAGCTTTCCGTGGACGAGCAGGTACGCGACTTCCTCGAACTCGCAGGCATCCGCGATGTCGAGGATGTCGTAGCCGCGGTACGCGAGATCGTTACCGGTGCGCCCGACCGTGCACAGCGCCGTATTGCCGGCGGTGACGCCCGACAGCGCGACCGATTTCTTGGGCTTCGGAGCGGCGGCCGCTTCGGCCTTCGGTACTTCCGTAGTCGTTGTCACGTCCTGCCTTTCGCATAGAGCGCGTCGAGCTTCTGCTCGTACGCGTGGTACCCGAGATAGTCGTAGAGCTCGGCGCGTGTCTGCATCGTGTCGACGGCCGCCTTCTGGGTGCCGTCGCGCCGGAGCGTCTGGTAGACGTTGAGCGCCGCCTTGTTCATCGCGCGAAACGCCGAGAGCGGGTAGAGCGCGATCGCCACATTGGCGCCCGCGAGCTCGGCCACCGTGAAGAGCGGCGTCTGCCCGAACTCGGTGATGTTGGCGAGGATCGGCACGCCGACCGCTTCCGCAAAGCGCTTGTACATCGCGAGCTCGGTGATCGCTTCGGGGAAGATCATGTCGGCGCCGGCCTCGACATAGGCGCGCGCGCGCTCGATCGCCTTGGGCAGGCCTTCGACGGCGAGCGCGTCGGTGCGCGCCATGATCATGAAGTCGCGATCGGTTCGGGCATCGACGGCCGCGGTGACCCGATCGACCATTTCCGCGGTCGAGACGAGCTCCTTGCCGGGCCGGTGGCCGCAGCGCTTCGCGCCGACCTGGTCCTCGATGTGCATTGCGCCGGCGCCGAACTTGATCAACGAGCGCACGGTGCGCGCGATGTTGAATGCGGATGCGCCGAAGCCGGTGTCGACGTCGACGAGCAGCGGCAGCGCCGAGACGTCGGTGATTCTTCGCACGTCGGTGAGGACGTCGTCGAGATTGCTGATTCCGAGGTCGGGCATCGCCAGCGATCCAGCGGCCACGCCGCCGCCCGAGAGGTACAGCGCCTTGAATCCCGAGCGCTCGGCGAGCAGCGCATGGTACGCGCAGATCGCGCCGGGGATCTGCAGCGGCTTCTCCGCGGCGAGAGCAGCGCGGAAACGGGCGCCGGCGGAAGCGTGCGTCATGGTGACGGGGTCGCTACGAGCGGGGCGTCAGCGCAGCAGCGACGCGATGCCGGTGCGCTCTTCCTCGAGCTCCTTCAGCGTCGCGTCCATCCGCTCGCGCGAGAACGCATCGATCGGCAGATCCTTGATGCGCGTGTACTCGCGATTCGCCGTGGTGACGGGAACGCCGTACATGACGTCCTGCGGGATTCCGTAGCTGCCGTCGGATGCGATACCCATCGTTACCCAGCGGCCGTTCGTGCCGCGCACCCAGTCGCGCACGTGATCGATCGCCGCGTTGGCGGCCGACGCGGCGGAAGAGAGTCCGCGAGCCTCGATGATCGCGGCGCCGCGCTTGCCGACGGTCGGCAGGAACACGGTGCGATTCCAGTTCTCGTCGTTGATCATGTCCTTCACGGACTTGCCGTCGACCGTCGCGAAGCGATAGTCCGCATACATCGTCGGCGAATGGTTGCCCCAGACGCAGAGCTTCTCGATCGACCCCACGGGCTTGCCGGTCTTCGCCGCAAGCTGCGAGAGCGCGCGGTTGTGATCGAGACGCAGCATCGCCGTGAAATTCTTCTTCGGGAGCGACGGCGCCGATTTCATCGCGATGTAGGCGTTCGTGTTGGCGGGATTGCCGACAACCAGCACGCGGATTTCTCTCGATGCGGCGGCGTCGAGCGCCTTGCCCTGCTCGATGAAGATCTTCGCGTTCTCGAGCAGCAGGTCCTTGCGCTCCATGCCGGGTCCGCGCGGCTTCGCGCCGACGAGGAGCGCGTAGTCGGCGTCCTTGAACGCGGCCTTCGCGTCGGCGCTGCCGGTCATCCCGGCGAGCAGCGGAAACGCGCAATCCTCGAGCTCCATCATCACGCCTTTGAGCGCCGCCTGCGCCTTGTCGATCGGCAGCTCGAGGAGCTGCAGGATCACGGGCTGGTCGCTGCCGAGCATTTCGCCGGAAGCGATGCGAAAGAGCAGCGAATAGCCGATCTGACCGGCGGCGCCGGTGACGGCAACACGGACTGGGGTCTTCATGACGGCTCCTCGATCAGGTGCGGGGAGGTGGGGGCCGGGGCTCGCGGGCACGGCGGACTTCGGCGAAAACGCGGGACCCGGCAAGCGCTTGCTGCGCCGCGGAAAACCGCATCATCGTAGCAGACCGCCGGCGCGACCGGCGCCTCCGGTTGCGATTGTAAGCCGGGCCTTGGTCCCATGTCAATTGACTCTTATATCTTATATAAGACATAAAATAGATGGACAGCGGCCGCGTTTCACCGCCATACTCGGCCGGACAAGGATCCCCGGGAGGAGATTCCCGCTGCACACGATGCCGAACGCGACGCCGACATTCCAGCCGCTCTACGTGCAGATCAAGGCGCTTCTCGAACGGAGCCTCGCCGCGGGCGAATGGCGCCCGGCGGAAGCGATCCCCAGCGAGGCGGAGCTCGCGCAGCGCTTCGGCGTTGCGCAGGGGACGGTGCGCAAGGCGATCGACGCGCTCGCCGCGGAGAATCTCGTCGTGCGGCGGCAGGGGAAGGGGACGTTCGTCGCGACGCACACCGAAGAGAAGTCGTCGCACTTTCGCTTCCTTCGGATCCGCCGCAACGACGGGCAGGACGAGTACCCGGGAAGCCGCCTCATCGACGTGCGGCGGGGCAGGGCGTCCGTCGAAGCGGCGCGCCTGCTCGATCTGAAGGCCGGCGATCCCGTGATTCTCCTTCGCCGCATCCTCGAGTTCTCGGCCGAGCCTGCGGTGCTCGACGACATCACGCTTCCCGGCGCGCTGTTCAAGGGGTTGACCAAGGCGCGGGTGGACGCATATCAAGGATCGATGTACAGCTTCTTCGAGACGCAGTTCGGCGTGCGGATGCTCAAGGCGCAGGAAAAGCTGCGCGCCGTCGTCGCCGACGCCGCCGCCGCCCGGACGCTGAAGGTCCGGGTCGGCGAACCCCTGCTGTCCGTCGATCGGGTGACGTTCACCTACGGGGATCGCCCGGTCGAGTGGCGGCGCGGGCTCTGCACGACCCGTCACTTCCACTACGTCAACGAGCTTTGCTGACCGCCCGCTTCGTGTCCATTCCGTGCAATCGAATCGCCGGAGAGCCCGTCGCCGCGCTATAATCAACGCTTGTTGCTACGCACAAACGCCTCCGGCCGCACCCGCCGGCGACCTCCGAGCGGAACATGCTTAAGCAGCGCCCCGTCTATCTCGACCTGGTTCGAATCCGGTTGCCGCTGCCGGGGATCGTGTCGATCCTGCACCGGATTTCCGGCACGTTCCTTTTCCTGATCGGGATTCCGCTGCTTCTCGCGGGACTTGCGGCGAGCCTCGAATCCCCGGAGTCGTACGCCGACGTGAGGGCGGCATTCGCAAACCCGCTCGCGAAGCTCGTGCTGATCGGGTTTCTCTGGGCGTACCTGCATCACCTTTTCGCCGGCATCCGCTTCCTGCTGCTCGACCTGCTGACGGGGATCGACCTCCCTTCGGCGCGCCGCTCGAGCGTGATCGTGCTCGTCGCGAGTCTCGCGCTGACGCTGATCCTGGGGGCGCGGCTATGGTAGCGAAGCGCCATCCGGTCGGCGCGCATTACGGCCTCACGGACTGGCTGATCCAGCGAATCTCGGCCGTCGTGATGGTTCTGTATACGGCGCTCGTGCTCGGGATCGCGCTCTGGACCGGCGGAATCGATTTCGCGCTCTGGCGTGAGCTCTTCGACAACAACGCGTTCAAGCTCGCATCGTTCCTGTTCATGGTCTCGCTCCTCTACCACGCGTGGATCGGGATGCGCGACATCTATATGGACTACCTGAAGCCGGTCGCGGTGCGGCTCGCGTTCGAGGCGATCACCGTCATCGTTCTCGTCGCGTATCTCGGCTGGACGATTCAGATCCTGTGGGGCGCTCACCCATGAGTGCTCCAAAACTGCCCGTCCGCAAGTTCGACGCGATCGTCGTCGGCGCCGGCGGGTCGGGGATGCGCGCTTCGCTGCAGCTCGCCGAAGCCGGGCTCTCGGTCGCCGTGCTCTCGAAGGTGTTCCCGACGCGCTCGCACACCGTCGCCGCGCAAGGTGGCATCGGCGCCGCGCTCGGCAACATGTCGGAGGACAGCTGGCTCTGGCACATGTACGACACGATCAAGGGTTCCGACTGGCTCGGCGACCAGGACGCGATCGAGTTCATGTGCAAGCAGGCGCCGCAGGTCGTCTACGAGCTCGAGCACTTCGGGATGCCGTTCGACCGCAACGCCGACGGCACGATCTACCAGCGTCCATTCGGCGGACACTCGGCGAACTTCGGCGAGAAGC
Source organism: Casimicrobiaceae bacterium (assembly GCA_035857655.1). Classification (GTDB taxonomy): domain Bacteria; phylum Pseudomonadota; class Gammaproteobacteria; order Burkholderiales; family Casimicrobiaceae; genus CAIWHR01. The sequence goes on from DASSGI010000349.1 coordinate 6,047, forward strand.
CGGTGCAGCGCGCCTGCGCGGCCGCCGACCGCACGGGACACGCGCTGGTGCACACGCTCTACCAGCGCAACGTCCGGGCGCGCACGCAGTTCTTCGTCGAATGGATGGCGCTCGACCTCGTCCGCGACGCCGACGGCGACGTGCTGGGCGTCGTCGCGCTCGAGATGGAGACGTCTGACGTCGTGATCCTGCACGCCAAGGCGACGATGTTCGCGACCGGCGGCGCGGGCCGGATCTTCGCCGCGTCGACCAACGCGTTCATCAACACCGGCGACGGACTCGGGATGGCGGCTCGCGCCGGCGTCCCGCTCCAGGACATGGAGATGTGGCAGTTCCACCCGACGGGCGTGGCCGGGGCGGGCGTACTCATCACCGAAGGCGTGCGCGGCGAGGGTGGCATCCTGCTCAACTGCAACGGCGAGCGCTTCATGGAGCGCTACGCACCGAACCTCAAGGACCTCGCCTCGCGCGACGTCG
>DASSGI010000350.1:0-7811 GCA_035857655.1 Casimicrobiaceae bacterium
GTATGCTCGCCCATCGCCGGTGGATCGATTCGGACACCCGGCCGCCGTCCTTCGAGCGTGATCGGAAGGAGCGTCGTCTTGACGCTCGTGCCCGCCTTGTCGCCGTCGCGGACTCGGACATCGGCGAGCCCGCCTGTCGCCTCGAGGTGGGGATCCGCGTAGAGGTCTTCGGGCCTCCGGATCGGCGCGAACGGCAGTCCCGCCTTCTCGAACGTCTCGGCGAGCTCTGCGGCGCTCCTGTCCTTCAGACGCTCGCGCAGCGACGCGAGCAACGCGGGACGAACGCGCACGCGGTCGTTGTTCGTCGCGAGCGCGGGGTCCGCCTCGAGGTCGGTGAAACCGAGCACATCGCAGAACGTCGTCCACTGCGCGTCGCTCACTGCGGCGAGGAAGATCTGTTCGCCGTCCTTCACCGTGAACACGTCGTAGACGGCCCATGGGTTGTCGCGCGCAGGCATCGGCGCCGGATGCTTGCCGGTCATCGCGTACTGCAGCATGTGCTGGCCGACGAGGAACACGTTGTTCTCGAAGAGCGCGGACTGCACTTCCATTCCGCGCCCGGTGACGCCGCGCTGAATCAGCGCGGAGAGCGCGCCGATCGCGCCGAACATCCCGCCCATGATGTCGTTGATGCTCGTTCCAGCGCGCAGCGGATCGCCCGGTCGGCCGGTCATGTACGCGAGGCCCCCCATCATCTGCACGACTTCGTCGAGCGCGGTCCGGTTCTCGTACGGGCCGGGCAGGAAGCCCTTGCACGTGACGTAGATGAGCCGCGGATTCGACTCCGCGAGCGCCGCGTAATCAAGCCCGTACTTCGCCATCGTTCCCGGCTTGAAGTTTTCGGCGACGATGTCGGCGCCCGCGCAGAGACGGCGTGCGATCTCCGCTCCAGCGGGCGCGCGCAGGTCGACGAGGATGCTCTTCTTGTTGCGGTTGAACATCGGGAAGAAGCCCGCGCCGGCACCGAGCAGCCGCCGCGTGCGGTCACCGTCGATCGGTTCGACCTTGATCGCTTCGGCGCCGAGGTCGGCGAGCACCATTCCGCACGTGGGTCCCATCACCATGTGCGTGAACTCGACGACGCGAACGCCGGCAAGCGGCAGCGGTGGAGCAGGTGCGGACGCGGCGCTCACGGCGAGCCGCCGCGCTCGCTTTCTGCGCGCGCGAAGAAAGAACGATCGAGCGTCATCGGAGGGAAGTTTACCCTCCGTCCGCAGCCATCAGCGGAACGACTTGGCCGCCCCGGAGGGCGGCGTGCTGCGCTAGACCGTCAGGCAGCCACGAACGCCGTCGGCGTCCATGTCGGCGCCCTTCCCCGCCTTGATCACTTCGCCGCGCGAGAGCACGACGTAGCGGTCGGCGAGCGAGCGCGCGAAGTCGTAGTACTGCTCGACGAGCAGGATCGCCATGCCGCCTTCGGCGGCGAGCCGCCGGATCGCCCGCTCGATGTCCTTAATGATCGACGGCTGAATTCCCTCGGTCGGTTCGTCCAGCACGAGGAGCCTGGGCTCCGCGGCGAGCGCGCGGCCGATCGCGAGCTGCTGCTGCTGGCCGCCGGACAGATCGCCGCCGCGTCGATGCAGCATGTCGGCGAGCACCGGGAACATGTCGAAGATGCGCTGCGGAATCGCAGTGCCTCGTGGCTTCGTCGCGAGACCCAGTCTCAGGTTTTCCTCGACCGTCAACCGCGGGAAGATTTCGCGGCCCTGCGGCGCGTAGCCCATCCCGAGGCGGGCGCGCGCATGCGCCGGCGTTTTCGTGACGTCGACGCCATCGAAGCGGATCGACCCGGAGCGCACGGGCAACAGCCCGGCGAGGCATTTGAGCAGCGTCGTCTTGCCAACGCCGTTGCGGCCGAGGACCACGGTCACCGCGCCGGTCGGCGCTTCGAACGCGACATCGCGCAACGTGTGGCTGCTGCCGTAGTACTGGTTGAGTGCAGCGACGCTCAGCACAGCCGGATCTCGCGTCAACGCCCGAGATAGACTTCGATCACGCGCGGATCGGCCTGGACGACGTCCATCGGCCCTTCGGCAAGCACACTTCCTTCGTGAAGGACCGTCACCGTCCGCGCGATCTTTGTGATGAAGTCCATGTCGTGCTCGACGACGACGACCGAGTGCCTTCCGGCGAGCGACATGCAAAGCTCGGCGGTGCGCATCGTTTCGTCGTCGGTCATGCCGGCGACCGGCTCGTCGAGCAGCAGCAACCGCGGTTCCTGCATCAGCAGCATGCCGATCTCCAGCCATTGCTTCTGGCCGTGCGAGAGCGACCCTGCGAGCCGATCCGCTTCGGCGCCGAGCTGAATGAGCATGACCACTTCGACGATCCGATCGAGCTCGGCGCGCCGCGTACGCGCGCTGACCGTCGCCCGGACGCGCTTGTCCGCCTTCATCGCGAGCTCGAGGTTTTCGAGCACCGTGTGCCGCTCGAATACGGTGGGCTTCTGGAACTTGCGGCCGATGCCGGCGTGCGCGATCTCGGCTTCGGTGAGCTGCGTGAGATCGATCGTCTGCCCGAAGAACGCATTGCCGGCGTCGGGGCGCGTTTTCCCCGTGATCACGTCCATCATCGTCGTCTTGCCGGCGCCGTTCGGGCCGATGATGCAGCGGAGCTCACCGTCCTCGATCGTGAGCGACAGGTCGTCGAGCGCCTTGAAGCCGTCGAATGCGACGGTGATCCCCTCGAGATAGAGAATCGGCCCGTGCGTGGTATCGACATTCGGGCCGGCAATCCGCATGCCCGCCTGCGCGAGCCCAGCGGATCCGCCGTCGACCGAATGCACTGCAGCTTCGCTCATGAGATCGACGCGTCCTTCCGCCGGCGCCGGAACAGTCCGACGACACCGTGCGGCAGGAACAGCGTGACGAGGATGAAGATGAGCCCGAGGAAGAACAGCCAGAACTCGGGAAACGCGACCGTGAACCAGCTCTTCGCGCCATTGACGATGAACGCCCCGAGCACCGGCCCGACCAGAGTGCCGCGGCCGCCCACTGCAGTCCAGATCGCGATCTCGATCGAATTGGCGGGCGACATCTCGCTCGGATTGATGATCCCGACCTGCGGGACGTAGAGCGCGCCGGCGATCCCGCAGAGGACGGCGGAGAGCGTCCAAACGAAGAGCTTGTAGGAGACCGGGTTGTAGCCGCAGAACATCACGCGGCTCTCGGCGTCGCGGATCGCCATCAGCACGCGCCCGAGCTTCGACTTCACGATATAGCGCCCGAGAAGGAACGTGCCGAGCAGCATCGCGCCGCTGGCCGCGAACAGCGCCATCCGCGTCCTGGGCGTCGCGATCGGAAAGCCGAGGATCTCCTTGAAATCAGTGAATCCGTTGTTGCCGCCGAAACCCGTGTCGTTGCGGAAGAACAGCAACATGAACGCGTAGGTGAGCGCTTGCGTGATGATCGAGAAATAGACGCCCTTGATCCGCGAGCGGAACGCGAAATAGCCGAACACGAACGCGAGCACGCCGGGAACGAGCACGACGAGCACGCCCGCGTACCAGAAGTGGTCGGTGAAGCTCCAGTACCACGGGTACGCCTTCCAGTCGAGAAACACCATGAAGTCGGGAAGCGTGCTGTGGTAGACGCCCGCTGTTCCGATCGAGCGCATCAGGTACATGCCCATCGCGTAGCCGCCGAGCGCAAAAAAGAGTCCGTGGCCGAGCGACAGGATGCCGGTGTAGCCCCAGATCAGGTCCATCGCGAGCGCGACGATCGCGTAGCACATGATCTTGCCGCCGAGCGACACGAAGTAATCGGAGAGGTGCAGCGGGTGACTCGCCGGCACGTACAGGTTCATCGCCGGCACGAGAACGAAGATCACGTAGGCGGCCACGGCGAACGCCGACCAGCCGCCGCGCGAGAGGAGCACTCGCCGCCGCGCGAGGAGCGCGGGGCGGATCTCTCCGGAGAGCTCGCGCGGCAACGGAGCGTTCATGATGTCATGCGTCCGCCATCCGGCCCTTCAGCGCGAACAGGCCCTGCGGGCGCTTCTGGATGAACACGATGATGAACACGAGCACGGCGATCTTCGCGAGAACCGCGCCCGACCATGCTTCGAGGAACTTGTTGACGATCCCGAGGCCCAGTGCCGCGTAGACGGTGCCCGCGAGCTGCCCGACGCCACCCAGCACGACGACCATGAAGGAATCGACGATGTAGCTCTGGCCGAGATCGGGGCCGACGTTGCCGATCTGCGACAGCGCACAGCCTGCGAGCCCTGCGATGCCGGAGCCGAGGCCGAATGCATACGTGTCGACGCGACCCGTGGGAACGCCGAGCGCGCTCGCCATCAGACGATTCTGGGTCACTCCGCGAACGAAGAGTCCGAGCCGCGTTCGCGTGAGCAGCAGCGCGACGAGTCCGACGACAGCTGCGGCGAAAAGGATGATGACGATGCGACTGTACGGAAGGACGACGTTCGCCATCAACTCGACGCCGCCCGACATCCATGCCGGGTTTTCGACCTGGACGTTCTGTGCGCCGAACAGCGTTCTCGTGGCCTGGATCAGAACGAGGCTGATCCCCCAAGTCGCCAGCAGCGTCTCGAGCGGCCGTCCATAGAGGAATCGGATCACGCTGCGCTCGAGCGCCATGCCGACCACCGCGGATGCGCAGAACGCAACGGGCACCGCGGCGACGAGGTAGAAGTCGAACACGCCGGGCAGATGGCTGCGGAACAGGTTCTGCACGACGTAAGTCGCGTACGCGCCGATCATGATGAGCTCGCCGTGCGCCATGTTGATGACCCCCATCAGCCCGTAGGTGATCGCCAGTCCCAGTGCGGCAAGCAGCAGGATGCTGCCGAGGCTCACGCCCGAGAACACGCGGCCGATCATCTCGCCGGTGGCAAGCCGCGAGTCGATCGCGCGCAGCGAAGCTTCCGCCTCGGCCCGCACCTCGGCGTCGGCCTCCGCGAGCTCGGCGCCCTTCTTCTCGACGAGCGGCAGCAGCAGCATTTTCGTGTTGGGATCGCGGCTTTCCGCGAGCGCGCGGATCGCGCCGATCCGCGTCGCCTTGTCGTCGCTCGCGAGCTCGATCGTCGAGCGCGCGAGCGTGAGCAGCCCCTTGATCTCAGGATCCTGCTCGTGTTCCTGTGCGCGGCGAATCGCCGGAAGCATTGCGTCGGCAGCGCCCCGCTGCAGCTCTTTCGCCGCAGCGAGCCGCACCGCATGGTCGGCGGAGCCGAGCTTGAGCGCCGCGATCGCGGTCCCGAGCTCGCGTCGCACCCGGTTGTTGAGTACGACGTCGTCGAGCGATTGCGGAATCGGGTCGACAGCCTTGCCGGTGACGAGGTCGAACGCCTTCTTGTCCTTGACTCGCAGGACGTGCTCGCCCGACGTCTGAATCTCTCCGTCGGCAAGCGATTGAAGGAGCGCGAGCGCGCCGTCGTTGCCGGATGCGACAAGCGCGGCGATCGCATCGATCTTCTGGTCGCTTTCGCCGAGCGCGAGATCGCGGATCTGCTCCGGCGCTACCGAATGCGCGGCTACCGCGTAGAGAAGCGTGAACGCGAGCGCTCCGAAGAGTCGCCCCAGCCGATGAACGCGTGCGATGGTCGAAGACATGGCTCGGCCTCTAATCACGTGTCGCACACACCAAAAAAGGGCGGCGGCGAGTGATCACGAAAGCGCCGCCGCCCGCTGCTGCCCTGTCCCGTTACTTCTTGTCGGGCTCGTCCTTCTTCGTCTCGTTGCCTTCGATGAACTGGCTCCACGGTTGCGCGCGAATCGGGCCCTTCGTCTTCCAGACGACGTTGAACTGACCGTCTTTCTGTACCTCGCCGATGAACACGGGCTTCCACAGGTGATGGTTCTTCTCGTCCATCTTGATCTCGAAGCCGTCCGGCGCCGTGAACTTCTGGCCGGCCATCGCTGCGATCACCTTGTCGACGTCGGTCGTCTTCGCCTTCTCGACCGCCTGCTTCCACATGTGAATCCCGACGTAGGCTGCTTCCATCGGGTCGTTGGTGAGCGGCTTGTCGGCGCCCGGGAGCTTCTTCGCCTTCGCGTACTCAGCCCACTGCTTCTTGAACGAATCGTTCGACGGATTCTTGAGCGACATGAAGTAGTTCCACGCCGCGAGGTGGCCGACGAGCGGGTTCGTGTCGACGCCGCGCAGCTCTTCTTCGCCGACCGAGAACGCGACGACCGGCACGTCGGTCGCCTTGAGCCCCTGATTGCCGAGCTCCTTGTAGAAAGGAACGTTCGAGTCGCCGTTGATCGTCGAGACAACCGCAGTCTTGCCGCCGGCCGCGAACTTCTTGATGTCGGCGACGATCGTCTGGTAGTCGCTGTGGCCGAACGGCGTGTATTTCTCGTCGATGTCCTTGTCGGCTACGCCCTTGGACTTGAGGAACGCGCGCAGGATCTTGTTCGTCGTGCGCGGGTAGACGTAGTCGGTGCCGAGCAGCACGAAGCGCTTGGCGCCGCCGCCTTCCTTGCTCATCAGGTATTCGACGGCGGGGATCGCCTGCTGGTTCGGTGCAGCTCCGGTGTAGAACACGTTCTTCGAAAGCTCCTCGCCTTCGTACTGCACCGGATAGAACAGCAGCCCGTTCAGCTCTTCGAACACCGGCAGCACCGACTTGCGCGACACCGATGTCCAGCAGCCGAACACGACGGCGACCTTGTCCTGCGTGAGGAGCTGCCGCGCCTTCTCGGCGAAGAGCGGCCAGTTCGACGCGGGATCGACGACCACCGGCTCGAGCTTCTTGCCGAGGACGCCGCCCTTCGCGTTGATCTCGTCGATCGTCATCAGCGTGACGTCCTTCAGCACGGTCTCGCTGATCGCCATCGTGCCCGACAATGAATGCAGCACGCCGACCTTGATCGTGTCGGCAGCGAACGTCTGTGTAGTGACGCCGAGGCCCGCGATCGCGATCGCCGCGGACAGCGCCAGTCGCTTCAGAGCATTTCTGCGTTGCATGGATTTCCCCATATTCAATTGAAAGGACGATGCCGGCACCGGCCCCTTGGCGGGCCGTTGGCGCGAAACGCGGATACGACCTGACCGCGACACGCGTCGGCCCTGCGATGTTGCATCGCACGATCCATGCCACCGGCACGGTGCGCCGGAGCGTTGAATTAAGCTCTTGAATCGGCGGCGCTATGCGGAGACGTGCCCCGTCATGGGGCTGCGCAAAGCACGATCAGCTTGCGGATCGTCAACCCAAAGTGGTGCAGCGACTTCTCGCAACGCACCGCTTTGGATCTTTAGGCGCGCTTCAGCGCGTTAGCGGTGCGCGCTCGACGGACCGGCGATGCAATTCATCGCTGCAGCATCATCCGCGCGGATCGCCGACCATCCCGCGCTCGACGACAAAGCGCACGACAGCATCGAGGCCCTGTCCGGTCTTGAGATTGGTGAAGACGAACGGACGCTCGCCGCGCATCCGGCGCGCGTCGCGCTCCATCACTTCGAGCGACGCGCCGACCATCGGCGCGAGATCGATCTTGTTGATGATCAGCAGATCCGACCGGGTGATTCCCGGACCGCCCTTGCGGGGAATCTTGTCGCCGGCCGCGACGTCGATCACGTAGAGGGTCAGGTCCGAGAGCTCGGGAGAGAACGTCGCAGCGAGGTTGTCGCCGCCGCTTTCGACGAACACGATGTCGAGATCGCCGAAGCGCTGCGCGAGGCGGTCGACCGCCTCGAGATTGATCGATGCGTCTTCGCGGATCGCCGTATGCGGGCAGCCGCCGGTCTCCACGCCGATGATGCGGTCGGCCGCGAGCGCTTCGTTGCGCACGAGGAACTGCGCGTCCTCCTCGGGGTAGATGTCGTTGGTCACGACCGCGAGCTCGA
>DASSGI010000351.1:0-4026 GCA_035857655.1 Casimicrobiaceae bacterium
GCCCAGCAGGGCGTGGCCGCCGCGCGCAAGTACGCGGGGATCGCGCCCGACGCGCCGCACGCGTTGCACATGCCGTCGCACATCTTCACGCGCGTCGGCTCATGGCAGGAGTCCGTCGCGACGAACGGCAAATCGAGGGACGTGGCGATCGCCGGCAACGAGCCCGATGAGGCGTATCACGCGTCCGATTACATGGTCTACGCGGATCTGCAGCTCGCCCGCGACGCTGAGGCCCGCCGCAACATCGACACGGCGATGAAGATCACCGGCATGTCCACGCGCTTTGTCGCCTACTACGCGATGGCCGCGATGCCCGCGCGCTACGTCTACGAGCGCGGTGCCTGGGCCGAGGCGGCGAAGCTCCAGCCGGTCGGCAGCACCTATCCGTTCGTCGAGGCCATCACGTACTTTACGCGCAGCGTGTGTGCGGCGCGCAGCGGCGACGTCGCGGCGGCGAAGAAGGATGCCGAGCAGCTCGAGATGATCTACCGGGCGCTCGTCGACGCGAAGAACGCGTACTGGGCGAAGGAAGTCGAGGTGCAGCGGCTCGCAGCAGCCGCATGGATCGCGCTCGCCGAGAAGAAGACCGACGATGCGCTGAAGTTCATGCGCGCGGCAGCCGATCTCGAAGATCACAACGAGAAGCACATCGTTACGCCGGGTCGCATCGTTCCTGCGCGCGAGCTTCTCGGCGACATGCTGGTCGAGCTCAAGCAGCCCGACGCGGCACTCAAGGAATACGAGGCCTCGCAGCTGCGGGAGCCCAACCGCTTCCGCAACTATCTCGGATCTGCGCGTGCGGCGGAAATGGCCGGCGATCGCGCAAAGGCCGCCGCGTACTACCAGAAGCTGCTCGTGCTCGCCAAGGATGCCGACACGCCGCGACCGGAGATCGAGGGCGCGAAGAAGCTCGCGCAGCGGTGAGCCGGCTGGCGCCGCTACTTCGCGCAAGCCTGCTATGCGCGGCAATCGCGGTCTTCCCGTCGATCGCCGCCGCGGATCCTGACGATACCGATCCCGACCTCGCCAAGCGCGACGCCGATTACGCCGCGGCCAAGCAAGCCGCAGGCAACAAAGACTGGGCGCAGGCGGTGCAGCTCTACGAGCGCGCCGAGAAGCGCAACCCCGATCATGCCGATCTGCAGAACAGCCTCGGCTATGCGTATCGCAACCTGAAGCAGTACGACCTCGCGTTCAAGCACTACAAGCGCGCGATCGAGATCGATCCGCGGCATCGGGGTGCGCACGAGTACATCGGCGAGGCGTACCTGATGACGGGTGACCTCGCCAATGCGGAGAAGCACCTGGCGGCGCTCAAGCAGATCTGTTTGCTGCCCTGCGAAGAGCTCGAGGATCTCGAGCGGGCCGTTTCGAAGTACCGAAGCGGAAAGCGATGAGGCCGCGCGCGAGTCGCACGCGGCCTTCGCACCCCGATCCGGGGATCGGCAATCGAACGGCTGGAGCGTGACTACCGCAGGCCGCCCGATGCAGTGATCCGCTCGCCCGTCAGCCAGCGCGCGTTGTCGGACGCGAGGAACACCGCGACCCTCGCGATGTCGTCCGGCTGCCCCAGTCGGCCAAGCGGTGTGTCCGCCACCATCTTCTTCTCGAAGTCGGTGCCGATGATACCCATACGATGCACGCCTTCGGTTTCGACGCCTCCGGGCGCGATCGTGTTGACGCGGATGTTGCGCGATCCGAGCTCCTTGCCGAGCACGCGTGCGATCGAATCCACTGCGCCCTTGCTCGCCGAATAGACGACGGAGTTCGGCGGCGCGGCTTCGCTTGCGACCGAGCTGATGTTGATCACGCTGCCGCCGTCGGGGCCGAAGTGCTTGAGTGCCTCCTGGATCGTCAGGATCGGCCCGAGGACGTTGGTGTTGAACTCGCGATGGAATTCCTCCTCCGTCACCGCCTCGAGCGGGTCGAACGCGTAGATCCCCGCGTTGTTGACGAGCACGCTCGGCGCGCCGAACGCACGCTTGGTCTCCGCGAAAAGCTTGCGCACGTCCGCCGCCCTGGAGACGTCGCCTTGAACCGCGATCGCCTTGCCACCCTTGGCGACGATCTCGGCAACGACTCGATCCGCTCCCTCCCGGCTCGACGCATAGTTCACGGCCACCGCCGCTCCCGCCGCGGCCAGACCCTTTGCGATCGCGGCTCCGATGCCTTTCGAGGCGCCCGTAACGACCGCCACCTTTCCCTTCAGCTCGTTCATTGCGCTGCTCCTGTCCTCTGTCACGTCAATTTGACGCTTAGACAAGTATCGAACTGATGGCGGCGATTTTCAAGCCCCGGGGCCGTAATAACCTTAGATCTTGGACAGACGGTCGAGGTACGCGCGCAGGACGTCGCGGCGGACGAGGAGCTTCATGAACTTGCCGTCGCGGGTGATCTCGACGAGTCCGGCGGTTTCGAGCTCCTTGAGATGGTGCGAAAGCGTCGCCGCACTCACGTCGTGTGTTTCCTGCAACCTGCTGCAAGGACAGGGTTCGCTGCACGCCCCGATCTGCTTGAGCAGCTGATAGCGGCGCGGTTCGGCAAGCGCCCGCGCGATTCGCGCGAATTGCCGATCCGTCAGGCGGGCATTCTTCGAATTGGCCATGACGAGGACGAGACTGGACGTGATTCTTGACGGCGTTCCGGCGGCAATCGGCATTTGCATCTTAGCATCGGAGTCACTCACCGATCCCTCCGCTCGGGTCACGGCCGCTCGATGCGACGCCGAGCGTCCCGTAAGTCCCTGTCCTTGGTAAACTCGGCCATGACCCGGACCGCCATGCGCATCGTCGCCGCGCGGATGAACCACGAGACGAACACGTTCTCGCCGGTGCCGACGCCGCTTTCGGCGTTCGGCCCTGACGGACCAACGTTCGGCACTGCGGCGCTCGACTCCGCGCGCGGTACGCGCACCGGGCTCGGCGCGTTCCTCGACGCGTGCGCGCACCGCGGTGCTGACGTCGACGTCGCCGTCAACGCCACCGCCAATCCCAGCGGACCGGTCGACGACGACGCCTACGAGCGGTTCGCGCGAGCGATCGTGGAATCCGTCAGCCGGGGCTGCGATGCGATCCTTCTCGATCTGCACGGAGCGATGGTGACGAAGAGCCTCGACGACGGCGAAGGCGAGCTGCTGCGTCGCCTGCGCGCGATCGCGCCCGAAACGCCGCTGGCGGTCGCGCTCGATCTCCACGGCAACATCACGCAGGCGATGATCGATCATGCCGATGTGATCGTCGGGTTCAAGACGTATCCGCACATCGACATGTACGAGACCGGCGCCCACGCGGCGCGTTTGCTCTTCGATCGAATCGAAGGGCGCGTCAAGCCGGCGCTCGCCTGGTCGCACCCGCCGCTCCTCGCGCACACGCTGCGCAGCGCGACCGGCGTAGGCGCGATGCAGCGGGCCGTCGAACGGGCGCAGCGAATGGAGGCCGAAGGCTTGCTCGCCGTCACTGTGTTCGCCGGCTTTCCGCTCGCCGACATCCGCGATGCCGGGATGAGCGTGGTCACCGTCGGTCGGACGCCCGACGAGGCGCAAGGCGCCGCCAACGAGATCGCGCGTCAGCTTTGGAGCGAGCGCGCCGGCTTCGTCTACCAAAGCCTGCCGCTCGCCGACAGCGTCGCGTGCGCGCGTGGATTGCGCTCGAGCGCCGGCCCGGTGCTGCTCCTGGATCACGGGGACAACGTAATGTCCGGCGGCAGCTGCGACACGACAACCGTCCTGCACGAATGCCTGCGGCAGGAGATGCGCGGAATCGGCGTCGGCCCGCTGTGTGATCCGGCGACGGTCGCGCAGGCGATCCGCGCCGGCGTCGGTTCGCAGGTCGATATCGAGCTCGGGAACAAATCGCCGCTATTGCCGGGAGTCGAGGTTCAGCCGCCGCTCCGCACGAAGGCTCGCGTGCGCGCGATAACCGACGGCCGCTTCAGGATCACCGGTCCGATTTACACCGGAGAAACCTGGGCGATGGGCCGCACCGTCGTGCTCGACGCCGATGCGTTCACCGCGGTGGTGACCGAGCG
>DASSGI010000352.1:0-7793 GCA_035857655.1 Casimicrobiaceae bacterium
GTGCTGCAGACCCGCCATCGCGAGCGGCGGACAGCGGTCGGTCATCGAGTGCAGATCGAGCAGATAGTCGACCCGGTCGTAGAGCGGACGCAATTCGCGGGCGCGCACGAGGTCCGCCGTCTGCCGCGGACCGTCGAGCACGTCGGGAGTCCACAGCCGGTTGAAGTCCTCGTCGACGCAGCGCGATGCAAACGGATCGGCCGCGTCGAAGCTGTCGTAGGCGGCGATGTTCGCGAAGCAGAACGAGACTGTTCCGCGCAACGGCCGGAACCCGGCCGCGAGCAGCCAGTCGACCGCAATGGCGCCACAGACTTCGTTTCCGTGGGTGAGCGCCTGCACGAGGACATGCGGACCGGAGCGTTCCGCTGCGAACGTCCATACATACGGAATGCCGGCATTGCCGGCGGCCCAGCGTGCGAGATCGGGGAACTCGACCTCGATCGGCGGCAACTGAACGGTCATTCGACCGTCTTCCGCGCTCGGGAGCACCCCTGCGCGCTCACGCGGCGATGCGATCGACCAGACGCCGCATGAACGCTTCGCAGCGCCGCAGCTGATCCACGGTGACCCATTCGTTGGGTTGGTGTGCCTGTGCGATATGGCCCGGGCCGCAGATGATCGCGGGGATTCCCGCGCCGTCGAACAGGCTTGCCTCGGTGCCGAACGAGACCTTGCCGTGACCGGTCGCCTCGCTCAACGCCCGGCCGAGCGATGCGATTTCCGATTCGCCGTGCGTGTCGAATCCGGGCATCGCCGAAAGCGCGTCGAACGCGATGTAGGTACCGGCGTCGACCTTCTGCATTTCGGGCAGAAAGCGCCGCGCGTAAGCCTCGACTTCCGCGAACAACTCGTCGGGATCGTCGAAGGGGAGGTGGCGGATCTCGAAGTCGAAGTGACAGTCGCGCGGGACGATGTTGAGCGCCGTGCCGCCGCGGATGACGCCCGTGTGCACCGTCGTGAACGGAACGTCGTAGGCATCGTCGTACTCGCCCTGGTCGCGAAAAGCGCGCGCCATGTTCGTGAGATACGTGACGATCTCGCAGGCGATCTGCACGGCGTTGACGCCGAGCGGCGTGAGCGACGAGTGCGCTTCGTGTCCGCGCACGCGGCAGCGCCAGCTCTTCTTGCCCTTGTGCGCGACGACGAGCTCCATGCCCGTCGGTTCTCCGACGATGCAGCCGAGCGGCTTCATTCCGCGCGCCACGACGTCGTCGATCAACCGGCGCACGCCGATGCAGCCCACTTCCTCGTCGTAGGACAGCGCGAAGTGCAGCGGACGTGCGAGTCCGCGGCGCAGGAATTCGGGCACCATCGCAAGCCCTGTCGCCGAGAAGCTCTTCATGTCGGTGACGCCGCGGCCGAAGACGCGATCACCGACGAGCGTGGCTTCGAACGGCGCGGTGTCCCAGGGCTGGCCGTCGACCGGCACGACGTCGGTGTGCCCGGACAGCACGATGCCGCCGACGGTCGTGTTGCCGTCCTTCGCCGGCAGCGTTGCGAACAGATTCGCCTTGCGCCGGCCGTCGTCGAACGTGAGCGCGCACTGGGCGCCGTGAGACTCGAGGTAGCCGCGCACCCAGTCGATCAGCGCGAGGTTCGATTCGCGGCTGGTCGTGTCGAACGCGACGAGCCTGCGAATCATGTCCCACGCGACAAGCTCCGGGACTTCCGTAGCGGAGCTTCGCGGGCGCAATGCGGTAAGCGTGTCGGGGGCGTTCATCGAAGAGACTTCCTCTCGCGCCAGCGGTGGCGGGCAGCGCCTCGGGGTCAAAGGGTCAGGATAGGGAGCGCCTCCGGCCGTGTCAAATGAACCCTGACAACGATCCCGTGTCTGTTGGCGAGCGGCCCGTGCCGGGTGGTCGCGCCGGGAATCGCATTTCGCCGATAATGGATCGGTAATGTTTTCGTGCTTGCTCGAATCAACGACATGAAGATTGCACGCAAATTCCTTGCAGCGGGCGCGCGAATCGCGACGGTGGCGAGCCTCGCTGCGCTCGCGTCTCCCGGCACGTCGGGGGCAGTCGCGCAATCGGCGCTGCCGCTCGATTCGATCAAGCTGCCGCCTGGATTTGCGATCGAGCTTGTCGCGCGCGTGCCCAATGCGCGCGCGATGACCTGGGGAGCGGCCGGCACGCTCTTTGTCGGATCCTATTCAGAGGGCAAGGTTTATGCGATCACGCTGCCTGCCTCCGGAAGCAAGAGCGAGCCTCGCGTGCAGGTGATTGCTTCGGGGTTGCGCGCTCCGGGAGGCGTTGCGTTTCGCGAGCGTGCGCTCTACGTCTCGGCGCTGTCGCAGATCGTGCGCTTCGACGACATCGAGGCGCGCCTCGCAACGCCGCCGAAGCCCGCCGTCGTCAACGATCGGCTTCCCGCGGAGACACACCACGGTCTCAAGTACATCGCGTTCGGCCCCGATGGCAAGCTCTATGTGAACGTGGGCGTGCCTTGCAACATCTGCGAGCCCGAAGGGGACCGCTACGGCGTCATCTTGCGAATGAACCCGGACGGCAGCGGGTCCGAGGTCTTCGTGCGCGGATTGCGCAACAGCGTCGGCTTCGACTGGGACCCGCGGACGAAGGAGCTGTGGTTCACCGACAACGGCCGCGACAACCTCGGCGACGACGTCCCGCCCGACACGCTCAATCACGCTGCTCGCGCGGGGCTGCGTTTCGGCTATCCCTACTGTCACGGGGGAACCATCGCCGATCCGGAATTCGGGCGCAAACATCCATGCTCCGAGTTCGTCGCGCCCGCGCAGAACCTCGGTCCGCACGTTGCGTCGCTCGGCATGCGCTTCTACACGGGAAATCAGTTTCCGGCGGCCTACCGTAACCGCATCTTCATCGCCGAGCACGGGAGCTGGAATCGCAGCAGGAAGATCGGCTATCGCGTGACGATGGTGACGCTCGACGGCAACAAGGGGGCTCGCTACGAGCCTTTCGCCGAAGGCTGGCTGCAAGGCGAGAGCGCGTGGGGGCGACCGGCCGACGTGCTGGTTGCGCCCGACGGCTCGCTGCTCGTGTCAGACGATTCGGCGGGCGCGATCTACCGAATCCGGTACAAGGACCAGTAGCCACCTGCAGCAATTCAGGTCGGCACAGTGGAAGCCGGGTTGCGCTATCCTTCGCGAGTTCGAGAGCGCTCACATAATCGATCGAGGGGGAATCATGTTCTTGCACCGTCCGCTGCTTGCGCGGACCGGCGCCATCGCCGTCTTCGCGGCGTGCGCCATTTTCGCGCTGCCGGCGCTTGCGGCCGATCTCACCGTCGGGCTGGGCACCGACGTCACGGCGATCGACCCGCACTATCACAACCTGACGCCCAATAACAACGTCGCGGCGCACATCTTCGGCTACCTCGTTCAGCGCAATGAAAAGTCGCAGCTCGAGCCGGGGCTCGCGTCCGAATGGAAGGCTGTCGATCCGCTGACGTGGGAATTCAAGCTCCGCCGCGGCGTCAAAATGCACGACGGCTCCGATTTCACCGCCATCGACGTCATCGCATCGATCGAGCGCGTGCCCACGGTGCCGAACAGCCCGTCGCCGTTCACCGCGTACACGAAGCAGATCAAGGAAATGATCCTCGTCGATCCGTACACGATCCGCTTCAAGACAGCGACCCCGTATCCGCTGATGCCTTCCGACATGACGCAGGTGGCGATCATCTCGAAAGGCGCAGCGAGAGCTTCGACCGACGACTTTAACAGCGGCAAGGCGGCGATCGGCACCGGTCCGTACAAGCTCGTCCGCTACGTGAAAGGCGACCGGATCGAGCTCGCGCGGAACGACGCGTACTGGGGCGGGAAGACGCCGTGGGACAAGGTGACGCTGCGGCTGCTGCCGCAGGACGCGGCACGCGTGGCTGCGCTCCTCTCCGGCGACGTGCAGGTGATCGAGAACGTGCCGACGTCCGATGTCGCGAAGCTCAAGCAGGACAAGCGCCTTGCGATCTACCGGACCGTTGCCGATCGGCTGATCTATCTGCATCTCGACAGCGATCGCGACGCGTCACCGTTCGTCACCGACAAGGCGGGGAAGCCGCTCGCAAAGAATCCGCTGAAGGATCCGCGCGTGCGCAAAGCGATCTCGAAGGCGATCAATCGTCCGGCGATCGTCGACAAGGTGATGGAAGGGGAGGCGATCGCAGCCGGCCAGCTCGTCCCCGACTTCCTGTTCGGCGCGACGAAGAACCTCAAAGTCGAGCCGTTCGATCCCGCGGGCGCGAAAAAGCTCCTCGCGGAGGCCGGCTATCCGGATGGCTTCGGCTTGACGATCCACGCGCCGAACAACCGCTATGTCAACGATGCGAAGATCGCGCAGGCGGTTGCGCAGATGCTCGCCCGCGTGGGCATCGACACGAAGGTCGTCGCGATGCCGTCGTCGACGTACTTCACGCAAGCGACCGATCTCAAGTTCAGCTTCATGCTGGTCGGCTGGAGCACCGGCACCGGCGAAGCGTCGTCTTCGCTCAAGGCGCTTCTGATGACGTTCAACAAGGAGAAGGGATACGGCAACGCGAATCGCGGCCGATACTCCAACGCGAAAGTCGACGCGCTCACCGAGGATGCGCTGCAGATCGTCGACGACGCGAAGCGCGAAGCGATGCTGCAGCGCGCGACCGAGCTCGCGATAGGCGACACCGGAATCGTTCCGCTGCACTTCCAGGTCAACCTGTGGGCGACGCGCGACGGAATCACCTACGTGCCGCGAACCGACGAAAACACGCTCGCGTGGAAGTTCATGCCGGGGAAACACCAATGACGGAAACAAATGGCGGGCGCAGCGAAGCCTTGCGCCCGCCTTTCCATCGGACGTTTTCCGCGAAAAACTTCATCGGCAATCGCTGGGTTGCGCCCGACGCGGGCGCGACGCTGCCGATGATCGATCCGTCGGACGGCTTGCAGTTCGCGGCGATCGCCGCGGGAACCGCGCCGGATATCGATCGCGCCGTCGTCGCCGCGCAACGGGCACGCGACGGCGCGTGGGGACGGCTTGCGCCGGCGGAAAAGGGCCGTGCCCTTGCGAAACTGGGGCAAGCGATTCTCGATTGCGCCGACGAGCTCGCGCTGATCGAGGCTCGCGACTGCGGCAAGCCGATGAAGCAGGCGCGCGCCGACGTCATCGCGTGCGCGCGTTATTTCGAGTTCTACGGCGGCGCCTGCGACAAGCTGCACGGCGAAACGATTCCGTATCCTGCCGGCTATACGGTGCTCACGTGGCGCGAGCCGCACGGTGTCACCGGCCACATCATCCCGTGGAACTACCCGATGCAGATCTTCGGGCGCTCGGTCGGCGGCGCGCTTGCCGCCGGCAACGCGTGCGTCGTGAAGCCCGCCGAGGATGCGTGCCTGTCGCTGCTGCGCATCGCCGAGCTTGCCGCGGGTGTCGGCATCCCGGAGGGCGCAATCAACATCGTCACCGGACTCGGACGCGAAGCGGGCGCGGCGCTCGCCGCGCATCCGGGTATCGAGCACCTGTCGTTCACCGGTTCGCCGGCAACCGGCGCCTACGTGGCCGCCGAAGCGGCGAAGCGACATTGTCCGGTAACGCTCGAGCTCGGCGGCAAGGGTCCACAGATCGTATTCGCCGACGCCGACTTCGACGCCGCGCTGCCGGTGATCGTCAACGCGATCGTTCAAAACGCAGGCCAGACCTGCTCGGCGGGGAGCCGGTTGCTGATCGAGCGCTCGCGCTACGACGAAATGCTCGAACGACTTGGCGCACGCTTTGCCGCGCTCAGCGTCGGTCCGGCGCTCAAAGATCTCGATTGCGGTCCGCTGATTCGCGCGAATCAGCGCGACCGCGTCCGCGGCTTCCTGTCGGACGCCGAACATGACGGGATCCCGACCGTTGCTAAAGGCACCGTTGTCGCCGACGCGCCGGCAGGCGGCTACTACGTCGAGCCTATATTGCTCCGCGATGTTCCGCCGAGGTCTCGCCTTGCATGCGAGGAAGTGTTCGGTCCTGTTCTCGCAGCAATGCCGTTCGCCGACGAAGCCGATGCGATCCGCATCGCCAACGCGACCGATTTCGGACTCGTCGCCGGCGTGTGGACCCGGGACGGCGGACGGCAGCTTCGCGTCGCCCGCGCGCTGCGCAGCGGCCAGGTGTTCGTCAACAACTACGGCGCGGGTGGCGGCGTCGAATTGCCGTTCGGCGGCGTCAAGCACTCGGGACACGGACGGGAGAAAGGTTTCGAGGCGCTGCACGGATACACTGTTCTCAAGACCGTCGTATTCCAGCATGGGTGAACCGTGGCTATCCAGCCGACGTTCCTGTTGATCGCCGACATCGGCGGCTACACGCGCTTCATGAAGTTTCACCAGGCGAGCCTCGCGCACGCGCAAGCGATCGTCGCGCAGCTCCTCGAAACGGTGATCGACGCCACCGAAGCGGATCTGAAGCTCGCCAAGCTCGAAGGCGATGCGGCGTTCTTCTATCTGAGCTTTCCGGCAGGCAAGGAACCCAGCCTCGAGTTCGTCGCCGAACGGGCCGCAGCAATCTATCGCGCGTTTCATGCCAAGGCTTCTGATCTCAAGATCAACACGTTGTGCGTTTGCGACGGTTGCCAGCAGGCCGGCAACCTCAAGATCAAGCTTGTCGGGCACTTTGGCGAGTGCGCGCTGCAAAAGGTCAAGAACCTGACCGAGCTTGCAGGCGTCGCCGTGATCCTCGTGCACCGGATGCTCAAGAACGACGTCCCCATTCCCGAATACATGCTGATGACCGAGCCCGTGCATCAGCGCATCGATTCCAGGATGCGCGAGCGCGCGCAGAATCATCCGCTCGAGCTCGACGACATCGGAAAGACCGAGAGCTACTACGTGGACCTCGAGCGCTACGTCGGCGAGGTGCCGCCGGCGCCGAAGCTTTCGATGGCGCAACGTATCGCCCGGCACACGCGCTTCGCGGTTCGCACGTTGCCGGAGTTCCTCGGGTTGCGCAAAGCCTGCGTCGGGTTCCGCAACGTCCCCGACGCGCCTCCACTGCCGAGCCAGTGAAACCAATCATGCGACTTGGACACAAGATAGCGATCGTCACCGGAGCGGCATCGGGTTTCGGCGAGGGAATTGCGAAGCGCTTCGCTGCCGAGGGCGCGAAGGTCGTCGTCAGCGATCTGAACGCCCTCGGCGGCGAGCGTGTGGTGCGCGAGATCGCCGACAGCGGGGGCAAGGCATGCTTCGTCGTTGGCGATGTCTCGATCGACGCGGACGTCGCCGCGATGATTCGCTGCGCGCTCGACACGTTCGGCGACCTCGACATCGTCGTCAATAACGCCGGCACGACGCATCGCAATCAGCCGATGCTCGACGTCAGCGAGGAAGACTTCGACCGCATCTATCGCGTCAACGTGAAAAGCCTGTTCCTCACTGCGCGGCATGCGGTTCCGCATTTCCGCAAGAAGAAGAGCGGCGTCTTCATCACGATCGCGTCGACGGCCGGAGTTCGCCCGCGCCCGGGCCTCACCTGGTACAACGGCAGCAAAGGCGCCGCGATCGTGACGTCGCGGTCGATGGCGGCGGAGCTCGCGCGCGACGGGATACGCGTCAACGTCATCAATCCGGTCGCCGGGGAAACCGGAATGCTCGCCGAATTCATGGGCGGAGACACGCCCGAGCTGCGCGCGAAGTTCATCGCGACGATTCCGCTGGGCAGGCTGTCGGTGCCCGCCGACATCGCGACTGCTGCGGTGTTCTTCGCGTCCGACGAGGCGGCATTCATCACCGGCGCCTGCCTCGAGGTCGACGGCGGTCGCTGCGTGTAGCGGCGAGCCGACTCATTGCGGCACTTCGG
>DASSGI010000353.1:0-9976 GCA_035857655.1 Casimicrobiaceae bacterium
TACGATGCCGACAAGCAACGCTGGCGGATGTTGAAGGCGAAGGCGGACGCCGCCGCGGGGACCGTGGCGACGACGCAGACGGGTGGCACCAGCGCTAACGTCATGCCGACGAGCGCAATGAGATAACGAGAAAACAAAGCATCGCTCAGGGAAAACGAGGCGGCTTTGGCCGCCTCGTTTATTTGGGCGCCCGGCTACGCGTGCCGTGCTGCGATAATCCGCCTTTGAAACCAGCGGTAAGCAGCAATGGCGCAATACGTTTACACGATGAACCGCGTGGGCAAGTTGGTTCCGCCCAAGCGCGTGATTCTCAAAGATATCTCCCTGTCGTTCTTCCCCGGCGCCAAGATCGGCGTGCTCGGATTGAACGGCGCGGGCAAGTCGAGCCTTTTGCGCATCATGGCCGGGGAGGACAAGGAATACGACGGCGAAGCCGTTCCGATGCCGGACATGCGCATCGGCTTCCTGCCGCAGGAGCCGCGTCTCGATCCCGACATGACGGTGCGCGACGCGGTGCTGCAGGGCCTCGCCCAGTTGACCGACGCCAAGCAGAAGCTCGAGGAGATCTACGCGGCGTACGCCGAGCCCGACGCCGATTTCGACAAGCTGGCGGCGGAGCAGGCGAAGTACGAGGCGATCATCGCGACGTCCGGCGGCGACGCCGACCTGCAAATGGAAATCGCCGCCGACGCACTGCGGCTGCCGCCCTGGGACGCGAAGATCGGCGCGCTGTCCGGCGGCGAGAAGCGTCGCGTCGCGCTGTGCCGCCTGCTGCTGTCGAAGCCCGACATGCTGCTGCTCGACGAACCGACGAATCACCTCGATGCCGAGAGCGTCGAATGGCTCGAGCAGTTCCTGCAGCGCTTTCCGGGAACCGTCATCGCGGTCACGCACGATCGCTACTTCCTCGACAACGCCGCCGAATGGATCCTCGAGCTCGACCGCGGCCACGGCATACCGTGGAAGGGCAATTACAGCTCCTGGCTCGAGCAGAAGGAAGCGCGCCTGCAGGTCGAAGCGAAACAGGAGGCGGCGCGAATCAAGGCGATGCACAAGGAGCTCGAGTGGGTGCGCCAGGGCGCCAAGGCGCGCCAGGCGAAGGGCAAGGCACGGATCGCACGCTTCGAAGAGCTCGCTTCGTACGAGCACCAGAAGCGCAACGAGACGCAGGAGATCTTCATTCCGGTGGCCGAGCGGCTCGGCGATTCGGTGATCGAGTTCAAGGGCGTGAGCAAGGGCTACGGCGAGCGTCTGCTCATCGACGATCTGTCGTTCAAGATTCCGCCCGGGGCGATCGTCGGCATCATCGGTCCGAACGGCGCCGGCAAGACGACGCTCTTCCGGTTGATCACCGGCAAGGAGAAGCCGGACAAGGGCGAGATCGTGACCGGCCCGACGGCGCGGCTCGCGGTCGTCGACCAGACGCGCGAAGCGCTGCCGAACGACAAGACGGCGTGGGAGGCGATTTCCGGCGGCCAGGACATCCTGACCGTCGGCCGCTTCGAGATGCCGTCGCGCGCCTATCTGGGGCGCTTCAATTTCAAGGGTCCGGACCAGCAGAAGATCGTCGGCACGCTCTCGGGCGGCGAGCGTGGCCGCCTGCATCTCGCCGCAACGCTGCTCAGGGGCGGCAACGTGCTGCTCCTCGACGAACCGTCGAACGACCTCGACGTTGAGACGCTGCGCGCTCTCGAGGACGCGCTCGAGGAATTCGCCGGCAGCGTGCTCGTGATCTCGCACGATCGCTGGTTCCTCGATCGCATCGCGAGCCACATCCTCGCCGCCGAAGGCGATTCGCAATGGTCGTTCTTCGAAGGCAACTTCCAGGAATACGAAGCCGACAAGAAGCGCCGCCTGGGCGAAGAAGGCGCGCGGCCGCACCGGCTCCGGTACAAGGCGCTGATGGCATAAAGCGGCAGCGGGGTAAGGCACAAGCGCTCGCCTTCCGTTGCCGGAAAGGCAGCCGCAAGGCGACGGCCGGGGGCCCGCACCGGCCTGCCGGTCGGTTCACGATTTGCGTGGCGAGCGCGAACGCGTAAAAATTTGCCGAAACGCCTTCAACAAGGGTAGACCGCGGCATGGACAGTCCGGCGCCAGCGCGGGACGACATCAAGCAGGCAATCAGGCTGCGGAGGTTCCTGCTCGCCAGCGCGTTCTCGGCGTTGTACCTGGCGGTGCTTTCGGTGTTCTACGCGCAGGACCAGATCGACCGGCAGACGCTCGTCGAGATTTACGCGATCGTCGCGGCGTTCATCCTCTTCTTCTTCTGCATCTTCCGCTTCGGGATCAACCTGCGCTTTCCGGACGCGAGCCTCACGGGCTGGCAGTTCCTGGCGTCGGTGTTCACGATGCTCTACGTCGTGTATCGCGCGCCCGAAACGCGCCTCGTCTTCACGGCGTTCTTCTTTGTCGCACTGATGTTCTGCATGCTGCGCCACAGCGGCAGAACGCTCGCAGGCTTGAGCGCCATATCGCTCGTGAGCTACGCGCTGGTCGTCTGGCTGCGCTACGCGGCAAATTCGGACGCCGACCTGTTGCGCTCGGACCTCCTTCACCTGGGAGTGCTTGTCGTCACGACGCCGTGGTTCGTATTCATCGGCGAGTACGTGAAGCGGCTGCGCCGCGGCCTCACCGAGGCGAGCCTCAAGCTCGAGGGCATCGAGGAAAGCGCGCGCCGCGACGATCTCACCGGCGTCTACAACCGTCGCGCACTGATCGTCGCGATGGACGACGCCAAGCGCTGGGCCGACGCGGCGCGAGAACCGCTGTCGCTATGCGTGATCGATCTCGACCAGTTCAAGCGCTACAACGATGAGTTCGATCACCTGACCGGCGACCAGGTCCTTCGCACTTTCGCGCAGACGGTGCAAGGCGGGCTGCGCGCGACCGACGTCTTCGGGCGCTACGGCGGTGAGGAATTCGTCCAGGTGTTGCGGCACAGCACGGTGACCGGGGCGATGGCCGACGCCGAGCGGCTGCGCGAGCGGATCAGCGAGCTCGACATTCCCGCAACGCGCTCGGCGGGTCGCTTGACGGTGTCGATCGGCGTCGCGCAGTACAAGCCGGGCGAAGCGATCATCGAGACGTTCGCCCGCGCCGACGAAGCGCTCTACCGGGCGAAGCAACGCGGCCGCAATCGCGTGGAGTGCGAGGCTTCCGCGCTGATGTCGTCAGCGCCGCCGCGAGCGGAGAAGCTGGCGCGCGCGCCGACGCATTCGCCCTGAGCTTCAGGCGCCGAGCTTCCTTTTCAGGATCGCATTGACCTGCGCCGGGTTCGCTTTCCCGCGTGTTGCCTGCATCGCTTTTCCGACGAGGGAATTGAACGCTCTCTCCTTGCCGGAGCGGTACTCGGCGACGACGCCCTCGTTCGCCGCGAGGACTTCGTCGACGATCCGCTCGAGCGCACCTTCGTCGGAAATCTGCTTGAGCCCTCGCTGCTCGATGATCGCGTCGGCGTAAATCACGGCGTTGCCGGCACTGCGCGCTTCGCTGGTGCCGGCAGCTTGCCCCACGCCGCGCGGTGCGCTCTCCCACATCGCGTCGAAGACCTCCTTCGCGATCTTCCCGGAAATCGTTCCGTCGTCGATGCGCGCGAGCAGGCCGGCGAGCTGTTCCGCCGATATCGGACTCTCGACGATGTCGAGATTTGCCTTGTGAAGTGCGGCGGTGAGCTCGCCCATGATCCAGTTCGCGGCGAGTTTCGCGCTTCCGGGCAAACGGGCGGCGACTGTCTCGAAGTATCGGGCGAGCTCGCGGTTCGACGTCAGCGCGCGCGCATCGAAGGCGCCGAGAGCGTAATCGCGCTCGAACCGCGCTCTCATCGCTTCAGGAAGCTCCGGAAGCGCCTCCGCGACGTGCGCGATCCATGCTGCGTCGAGGACGAGGGGTGGCAGATCGGGATCGGGGAAATACCGGTAATCGTGCGCGTCCTCCTTGCTGCGCATCGATCGCGTTTCGTGGCGATCCGGGTCGAAGAGGCGCGTTTCCTGGACGACGGCGCCGCCGTCCTCGATCAGCTCGATCTGCCGCCGCACCTCGAACTCGATCGCCTGCTCGAGAAAGCGGAAACTGTTCAGATTCTTGATCTCGCAGCGCGTGCCGAGCTTCGTCTCGCCGCTCCGCCGCACCGAGACGTTCGCGTCGCAGCGAAAGCTTCCTTCCTGCATGTTGCCGTCGCAGATGCCGATCCATTTGACGAGCGCGTGCAACGCTTTCGCGTACGCGACCGCCTCCGCGGCGCTGCGCATGTCGGGCTCCGACACGATCTCGAGTAGCGGCGTCCCGGCACGATTGAGGTCGATGCCGGTCATCCCGTGCAGCTCCTCGTGCAGCGACTTGCCGGCGTCCTCCTCGAGGTGTGCGCGCGTGAGACGCACCGTCTTCTCGCCGCTCGCCGAGGCGATCGTCAGCGCGCCGCCCTGGACGATCGGGATCTCGTACTGGCTGATCTGGTAGCCCTTCGGAAGATCCGGGTAGAAATAGTTCTTTCGGGCGAACACGCTTCTCTTGTTGATGGTCCCGCCGACAGCAAGGCCGAACCGGACCGCGCGCTCGACGGCGCCGCGGTTGAGCACGGGCAGCACGCCCGGCAGCGCGATGTCGATCGCCGATGCCTGCGTGTTGGGCGCGGCGCCGAACGCCGTCGGCGCGCCCGAAAAGATCTTCGACGCAGTGGAGAGTTGCGCGTGCGTCTCGAGGCCGATGACGACTTCCCAATTCATCGCGCAGTTTCCGTGGCCATGTCGGGAATGCGTTTGTGCCACTCGGTAGCTTGCTGGAAGCGATGCGCGACGTCGAGCAGCGTCGCCTCGGTGAATGCGTCGCCCTGGAGCTGGAGACCGACCGGCAAGCCATTGCGATCGATTCCGCACGGTATCGACATTGCCGGCGCGCCGGTCAGGTTCGCCGCGACGGTGAAGATGTCGTTCAGGTACATCTCGACCGGATCGCCGGCCTTCGCGCCGATGCGGAACGCGGCCGTGGGCGTCGTCGGACCGGCGATCACGTCGCAGCTCTGGTAAGCGCGGCGGAAATCCTCGGCGATCAACCGCCGCACCTGCTGCGCCTTCAGGTAGTACGCATCGTAATAGCCATGCGAGAGCACATACGTGCCGACGAGAATCCGTCGCTTCACTTCGGCGCCGAAGCCTTCGGCGCGCGTCTTCTCGTACATGTCGTTCAGATCGGAATACGCGGCGGCGCGATGGCCATAGCGGACCCCGTCGAAGCGCGAAAGATTCGACGAAGCCTCCGCCGGCGCGATCACGTAGTACACGGGGATCGCGAGCTTCACGTTCGCGAGCGTGACGTCGACGGTCGTCGCGCCGAGCGCGCGGAGCTCGCCGAGCGCTGCATCGATTGCAGCGGCGACATCGGCATCGATTCCGGCGCCGAAATACTCGCGCGGCAGCCCGATCCTGACGCCCTCGAGCGGCCGCGCTCCCCGGTTCGCTGCGAGCTTCCGCGCGTAGTCCTCGACAGGACGCTCGAGCGACGTCGAATCGCGCGGGTCGTGGCCGGCCATCGCGTCGAGCAGCAACGCGAGATCCTCGGCGGTCTGTGCGAACGGACCTGCCTGATCGAGGCTCGACGCGAACGCGACGAGCCCGTAACGCGAGCAGATTCCGTAAGTCGGCTTCAATCCGCAGATCCCGGAGAGGGCCGCCGGCTGGCGGATCGAGCCGCCGGTATCGGTTCCCGTGCTTCCGCAGACGAGCCTCGCCGCCACGGCTGCCGCCGAGCCGCCGGAGCTGCCGCCGGGGACGTATTCCGCATTCCACGGATTCCTGACCGGTCCGAAGAACGACGTCTCGCTGGAGGAGCCCATGGCGAACTCGTCCATGTTCGTCTTGCCGACGAGCACGGTGCCGGCGTGCTTGAGTCGATCAGCCACGTGCGCGTCGAACGGCGACGCGTAATTCGCGAGCATCTTCGAGCCGCACGTCGTGCGCATCGCCGCGGTCGCGAGGATGTCCTTGTGCGCGATCGGAATCCCGGTGAGCGGACGCGCGTCGCCTGCGGCGATCGCCGCGTCGGCGGCTCGCGCATCGGCGAGCGCGCGTTCTCCGTCGACGGTGACGAAAGCGTTGAGCGTCGGATTGAGCCGTTCGATCCGCTCGAGGAGTCCCTGCGTGAGCTCGACGCACGAGTAGCGCTTCGCGCGCAGCGCGCGGGAAACTTCGGTGATGGAGCCGGCGAGCATGGCGCTTACTCGATCACTTTCGGCACGAGATAAAGGCCGTCTTCCACCGCAGGAGCGACACGCTGGTAGGCAGCGCTGCGGTCGGCCTCCGTGACCGCGTCGTCGCGCAGCGTGAGCGTCACGTCCTGCGCGTGCGCCATCGGTTCGACGCCGGTCGTGTCGACGGCTGCGAGCTCGTTGATGAGCGTGAAGATCGCGTCGAGCTTCGCGCGCACCTCTTCGGCTTCCCGGGCGTCGATCTCGATCCGTGCCAGGCGGGCGATCCGATGGACATCTGCGATCGAAAGGCTCATGGGCGGTCGGCCGGGGATCTCTGGTACCGAAAAGGCGGATCGACGGATGCCGGACGGGACCCGCCGGCGGCGATTGCGGCGAACCGACCCGACCCGGAGTCCGGCCGGTTTTTTCCCGATTTCCGCACAAAATCAGTGCGGATGCAACGCACAATAGGTTATCATAATGTCATATTTCAGGGGACAATCCCGTCCGTGACACCTCCCCGGATCGCGCTCGTCGCGCGCTTCCGGTATTGCCGCAGGTAACCGCTATATGTTCGAGTCCTTCAAGGGATATTTCTCCAGCGACCTGGCGATCGACCTCGGCACCGCGAACACGCTGATCTACGTTCGCGGAAAAGGAATCGTGCTGAATGAGCCGTCGGTGGTCGCAATCCGCCAGGAAGGCGGGCCGAACGGCAAGCGCGTCATCCAGGAAGTGGGCCTCGCAGCGAAGCAGATGCTCGGACGCACGCCGGGAAACATCACGGCGATCCGGCCGATGAAGGATGGCGTGATCGCCGACTTCACGGTGACCGAGCAGATGCTGAAGCAGTTCATCAAACGCGTGCTCGAGTCGCGCCTCTTCTCGCCGAGCCCGCGAATCATCATCTGCGTGCCTTGCGGCTCGACCCAGGTCGAGCGCCGCGCGATCCGCGAGTCGGCGTTGGGGGCAGGTGCATCGAAGGTGTACCTTATCGAAGAGCCGATGGCGGCGGCGATCGGCGCCGATCTGCCGATTTCCGACGCGACCGGATCGATGGTCGTCGACATCGGCGGGGGCACGACCGAAGTCGGCGTGATCTCGCTCGGCGGCATGGTGTACTCGGGGAGCGTGCGCGTCGGCGGCGACAAATTCGACGAAGCGATCGTCAACTACATCCGCCGCAACTACGGAATGCTGATCGGTGAGACAACCGCCGAGCTGATCAAGAAGACGATCGGATCGGCGTTCCCCGGCTCCGAGGTGAAGGAGATGGAGGTCAAGGGCCGCAATCTCGCCGAAGGCATTCCGCGGAGCTTCACCGTGTCTTCGAACGAGATCCTCGAAGCGCTCACGGATCCGCTCAACAGCATCGTCTCCTCGGTGAAGAGCGCGCTCGAACGAACGCCGCCGGAGCTCGGCGCCGACATCGCCGAACGCGGAATGGTGCTGACCGGCGGCGGTGCGCTTCTGCGCGACGTCGAACGCCTGCTCCAGGAAGAAACAGGGCTTCCGGTGATCGTCGCCGACGATCCGCTCACGTGTGTCGTGCGCGGCTGCGGCAAGGCGCTCGAGAACATGGACAAGCTCTCGACGATCTTCACGTCCGATTAGCGAAAGCGAAAATGGGGTCAGAGACGAATTTCGTGATTGCCCCGATGCCGGTCTCTTCACCTCCGCGACGCGAAAGTCGTCTCTGACCCTGCTTTCGCAATGCGCCACATTTCGATCGAACCGCCGGCATTCTTCCATCGCGGACCGGCTCCGGTCGCGCGCCTTGCCTTCTTCGGAGTGATCTCGATCGCGCTGCTTTTCATCGACACGCGCTACCACTATCTCGAAGGAATGCGGCGCGTGGTCGCCGTCGCGCTCTATCCGCTGCAGCGCGCCGCGCAGCTTCCGGGGGAGTTGATCGGCGATGTCGGCAGCTACTTTGCGTCGCTGCAGACGCTCACCGAGGAGAACGCGGCGCTCAAGCGGCAGCTCGTCGAGCGCGCGGCCGCGGCGCAGGGATACGCCGCCGCGCAGCAGGAGAATGCGCGGCTGCGCACGCTGATCGATCTCGGATCGCGCTATCCGGCGGGTGCGACGGCCGTCGAGGTTCTCTATTCGAGCCGCGATCCTTTCGCGCAGCGACTCTACGTCGGCAAAGGTGTCGACGCCGAGCTGCATCCGGGCGAAGCGGTCATCGACGCCGAGGGCGTCGTCGGACAAGTCACGCGCGTCTACCCGAGCATGGCTGAAGTGACGCTCGTCACCGACAAGGATCAGGCGGTTCCGGTCAAGGTCCAGCGCAGCGGCGTGCGCTCGGTGCTCTACGGCTCAGGCGCGGGGCGCCCGCCCGAGCTTCGCTTCATGGCGCCTTCCGCCGACATCCAGGTCGGCGACGTCCTCGTCACTTCGGGCCTCGACGGAACGTATCCGCCGGGCCTCGCGGTCGCCCGGGTCGCGACACTCGATCGCGAGACCGGCCAGATGTTTGCGCGCATCACCTGCACGCCGATTGCCGGCGTCGATCGCAGCGAGCATCTGCTCGTGCTCGCGAAGTCGGCAGCGGTGCCTCCGCGTCCGGAAGAACCGTCGGAAACGGAGGCGGCGAAGAAGTCCGGCAAGGCCAGACGCAAAGGCGGGGGAACGCCGTGATGGCGCTTCCGAACATCGGCGGGCTTGCAAGCGCCGGACCCGATGAAATCCTGCGACCGGTCAAGCCGTGGTTCATCGTTGCCACGCTCGCGCTCGCGTTCGTCGGCAATCTGCTGCCGCTCTCGGGTGTCGCGCTGATGCTCAAGCCCGATTTCGTCGCGCTGGTTCTGCTCTACTGGTGCATCCAGGAGCCGAGATACGTCGGCGTCGGCATCGCGTGGTGGATCGGGCTGCTGATGGACGTCGGCGACGGAACGCTGTTCGGACAGCACGCGCTCGCGTATGCGTTCCTCGCCTACGCCGCCGAGTACTTCCGGCGGCGCGTGCTGCGCTTCCCGCTGTGGCAGCAGGCAGCGCAGGTCGCCGTTCTGCTCGCTCTTTGCGCCGCGCTGGTCCTGCTCATCCGCTTCGTGGGCGGCGCGCCGCTGCCGCGATGGACATACGCGGTGCCGCCGATCGTCGGCGCGCTGCTCTGGCCGATCCTCACGCTCGCGATCCAGGCGTGGCAACGGCCGCAGTCATCGAAGAGCGCGCTGTGACGCTCGACGGCTCGCTCTAGCACACGCGATGGGACGTCTCCTCTTTCATTCGCGCAGGCGCGGCCGCGGCGAAGGCGCGACGTTCGGCTCGCCCGAGTTGCGGAACCCCGAGCGCGAGCTCTTCCTGTTCCGGCGAAGGCTCTCGCTCGCCGGCGCGCTGGTGCTCTTTGCGCTCCTCGGCCTCGTCGGCCGGTTCTTCTACCTGCAAGTGCTCGAGCACGACCACTTCCAGACGCTCGCGGAGACGAACCGCATCGCGATCCTTCCGATCGCTCCGAACCGCGGCGTCATTCGCGACCGCAACGGCATCGTGCTCGCGCAGAGCTATTCGGCCTACACGCTCGAGATCCAGCCTTCGCGCGTGAAGAATCTCGAGGAGACGATCGACGCGCTCGCCGAGATCGTCGACGTTCAGCCGCGCGACCGCAAGCGCTTCAAGAAGCTTCTCGAAGAGTCGAAGAATTTCGAAAGCCTCCCGCTGCGCACGCGGCTGACCGACAACGAGGTCGCGCGCTTTGCGGTGAACCGCTACCGCTTTCCGGGCGTGGAGATCAAGGCGCGGCTCTTTCGCCAGTATCCGTACGGCGAAGTCGCCTCGCACGCGATCGGGTAC
>DASSGI010000354.1:0-3176 GCA_035857655.1 Casimicrobiaceae bacterium
GCTGATCGGCGGCTGCGCGCCCGTACCGCAGGACGATCTCGGACCGCTGCAGGGCATCGATCACGTCTCGATCATGAAGCCCGTCACGCGCAGCGCGCGGACGCTGCGCACCGCGGACAACATCCTGCGCGACCTCGACAAGGCATGGTCGGTGGCGATGGGCGACGGCAATCCGCCGGGCGCCGTCTACGTCGAGATCCCGACCGATGTGCTGCGCGAGCGCGTGCCATCGGGTGTGGTGCTCGAAGAATATCTGGCGGCGAAGCCGCCGCGCCGCATTCCCCCCGATCCGGCCGATGTTGCGAAAGCCGCAGCGTTGATCGCGAAGGCGAAGAAGCCGCTCGTCATCTCCGGGCGGGGTGCGATGGGCAACGGGGCGGAGCTCGCACGCTTTCTCGAAGCGAGCGGCGCGCTCTATCTCGACACGCAGGAAAGCCGAGGTCTCGTGCCCGGTTCGCACGCTTCGTTCGTCGGCGCGGTGCGCGCTCGCGTGATGAAGGAAGCGGACCTCGTGATCACCGTCGGCCGGAAGCTCGACTATCAGGTCGGATACGGATCGCCGGCGGTGCTCCAGAACGCGCGCTGGATCCGGATCGCCGACAACGCCGAAGAGCTTCGCGAGAACCGGCGCGGCGAGGTCGAGCTCTACGCGCATCCCGGACTCGCGCTCGCCGCGCTCGCCGCGGCACTCGGCAAGCCCGGCGCAGTCGACACCGAATGGACGAAGGCGATGCGTAACGAGCACGTGCGCCGCTCGTCGAAGTACGCCGAGGAGCTCGCGAAGGCGCCCGCCGGCAAGGACGGTCACATGCATCCGAACCGGATCTTCGCGGCGCTGCGCGAAGTGCTGAAACCGGATGCGATCACGATCGCCGACGGCGGCGACATCCTGAGCTTCGCGCGCCTCGGTCTCGAGG
The DNA here is from genome assembly GCA_035857655.1 of Casimicrobiaceae bacterium. GTDB lineage: Bacteria > Pseudomonadota > Gammaproteobacteria > Burkholderiales > Casimicrobiaceae > CAIWHR01. The sequence continues at coordinate 918 of DASSGI010000354.1, forward strand.
CGCCGCGCACGTATCTCGACGCGGGCACGTTCGGGTGCCTCGGCGTGGGCACGCCCTACGGCGTGGCCGCGGCGCTGCTCAATCCCGGCAAGCAGGTGGTCGTGATCAGTGGCGACGGCGCGTTCGGCATCAACGCGATGGAGATCGACAGCGCGAAGCGGCATGGCGCGAAGGTCGTGTTCATCATCGCGAACAACGCGGCGTGGAACATCGAGAGGCTCGATCAGCAGATGAACTACGGCGGCCGCATCGTCGGCACCACGCTGGCCTGGAGCCGCTACGCCGACATGGCCAAGGCGTTCGATCTGCATGCCGAGCGCGTGACGGACCCGGCGCGCCTCAAGGGCGCGCTGGAGGAGGCGTTCGCCAAAGCGCCGGCGCTTCTCGACGTCCTCGTCACGCAGGAAGCGCTCTCGTCGGACGCCGGCAAGGGACTCGGCTGGGTGCCGAGCTATCAGGCGCTGACAGCCTGGGATGACGCCGAGAAGGCGCGACGCGCATGACGCGTGTGCTGAACCTCGGTCAGATCGTCGCGGCGCACGCGCGAAATCATCCCGAGCGGATCGGCGCGCGCGATTCGCGCCGCGCGCTCACATTTTCGCGATGGAACTCGCGCGCGTGCCGGCTCGCCAATGCATTGACCGGGCTCGGTCTGGAAAAAGGGGACCGCGTGGCGGTCCTCGCGCACAATCGCGTCGAGTGGATGGAAATCTACGTCGCGCTCGCGAAGGCGGGGCTCGTTGCCGTGCCGGTCAACTTCCGTCTGGTGGCGCCGGAGATCCGCTACATCGCCGAGCATTGCGACGCGAGGGCGCTGATCGTCGAGGATGTGCTTTCCGACCGCGTCGAAGGCCTGCGCGGCGAACTCGCGATTCACGCGAGCGGGTGGATTCGCCTCGGCGAATCGGCGGCGCCGGGCTGGAAGACCTACGAGGCGCTGCTCGCCGAGGCTTCGGACGCCGAGCCCGACGCGATGGTTCATTCGACCGACACGTGGGCACTGATGTACACGTCCGGCACGACCGGAAAGCCGAAAGGAGCGATCCGCAACCACCACGGCAGCGCGCTCATCTCGCTGGTCACCGCGCTCGACATGGGCTTCACCCGCGACGACGTTGCGCTGCTAGTGATGCCGATGTGCCACGCGAACTCGCTCTATTTCTCGTTCACGTTCACGTACCTCGGCGCAACCTGTGTGGTCGACGACCGCGCGCATTTCGATCCGCAGGCGCTGCTGGCGACGATGGCGGGCGAGCGAATCACGTTCACCTCGCTCGTCCCTACGCACTACATCATGGCGCTGGGATTGCCCGACAACGTGAAGGCGAGCTACGACGTGACGCATGTTCGCAAGCTGATGATCTCGTCGGCGCCGGCGCGCAAGGATACGAAGCTCGGGATTCTCGAATACTTCTCGAACTCGGACCTCTACGAGCTCTATGGTTCCACCGAAGCGGGGTGGGTCACGCTGCTGCGGCCCGACGAGCAGATCGAGCATCTCGGGTCGGTCGGTCGCGAGTGGACCGGCTCGGCAGCGGTGAAGATCCTCGACCCCGCGAGGCGCGAAGTGCCCGACGGCGAGATCGGCGAGCTCTTCTCGTGTACGCCCTACACCTTCGACGGCTACCTGAACGATCCCGTCAAGACGGCAGAAGCGCTTCACGGCGGGTATTGCAGCGTCGGCGACATGGCGCGGCGCGACGAGGAAGGATTCATCCACCTCGTCGACCGCAAGAGCAACATGATCATCAGCGGCGGGGAGAACGTCTATCCGAGCGAAATCGAAAACATCCTTGGTCGCTACCCCGGAGTGAAAGACGTTGCGATCGTCGGCGTGCCGCACGAGAAGTGGGGCGAGGCCGTCCATGCGGTGATCGTGATGCATCAGGGCCGGCTTGCGAGCGAAATGGAGCTGCTCGAGTGGTGCAAGGACAAGATGGCCGGCTACAAGCGCCCACGCTCTGTAACGTTTGTCACCGAGTCCGAAATGCCGCGCACCGCGACCGGGAAGATTCTCCATCGCGTGCTGCGCGACATGCTGAGCCGGGCCAAAGGCTGAGGGATTCGCCGCGCTTACATGTTTTCGATCCGCCTCATCGCTGCCGCGGGTGCTCTGAACGATCCGCGTTTCAGCGCGATCGGAAATTGGACATGAACCTCACGCTCGAAGGACACACGGCGCTCGTCACCGGCGCAAACGGCGGTCTCGGGAGCCACTTCGCACAAACGCTGGCGCAAGCGGGCGCGAACGTCGCGCTC
>DASSGI010000355.1:0-2197 GCA_035857655.1 Casimicrobiaceae bacterium
GATCTCCGGGCGTGCACGCACCTTCGCAATGACCTCCTGCGTCACCTGGTCGAGCTGCGCGGGGTCGCCGCTGCCCGTGTCCTGGACCCAGAATTCGATGCCGCCGGTCGCGCCGATGCCCGGGATCGCCGGCGGCGCGACGGGCAGCACGACCGCCTCCTTGATCTTCTGCGCTTCGCCGTACATGCCGAGCAGCACCGCCCGGGCGTTTTGCTCCTTGGCAGTCGCCAGCGAGCCGTAGCGCTCCTTGAAGTCCTTCAGCGTAACGAAGAACGTGCCGGCGTTCGTCTTGTAGCCCTGGTCGATCAGGCTGTAGCCGGTGATCATCGACCGCGTCTCGACGCCGGGCTGCTTTGCGAAGATCGCGTCGACTCTCTCGGCGACCGCCTGCGTGCGATCGATGCTCGCCGCTTCCGGCATGATGATCGCCGTCATCACGTAGCCCTGGTCTTCGTTCGGAACGAACGAGGTCGGCAGAACGTGAAAGAAATGCCAGATCAGGTACAGGAAGCCGGCGAGCAGTACGAGCGCGATCACCGTTTGCTTGATCGTCCATTCGACGGCGTGGCCGAAGCCGCGCGTGATCCGATCGATCTGGCGATTGAACCAGGCGAAGGGTCCGCGCGTCGGCGGCGGGTTGTGCTTGAGCATCAGCGCGCACATCGCCGGCGTCAGCGTCAGCGCGGTAAAGCCCGAGATCGCAACCGAGACGGCGATCGTCACGGCGAACTGCTTGTAGAGCTGCCCCGTCGTGCCGGGCAGGAACGCCGCCGGAACGAACACCGACGCCATCACGAGCACGACGGCGACGAGCGAGCTCGCAATTTCGCTCATCGCCTTGATCGTCGCCTCCTTCGGCTGCAGATGGAACTCGTGCATGTTGCGCTCGACGTTCTCGGTCACGACGATCGCATCGTCGACGACGATCCCGATCGCCAGCACGAGCCCGAACAGCGTGATCAGGTTGATCGAGAACCCGAGCGCGAGCATCCCGGCCAGCGTCGTGATCAGCGACACGAAGATCGCGACCGTGCAAATGACCGTCGTGCGGAAGCTCTGCAGGAACAGGTAGACGATCAGCACGACGAGAACGACCGCCTCGCCGAGCGTGTGGATGACCTCCTCGATCGACAGCTTGACGAAGTCGTTGGTGTCGAGCGCGACGAGGAAGTCCATTCCTTCGGGGAAGCGCGATTTCATCTCGGCGAGCGTCTTCCGCACGCCGTCCGACACGGTGAGCCCGTTCGCGCCGGGCTGCAGATAGACCGCGATGAACGTCGTCGGCGCGCCGTTGAGCTTCGAATCGATGATGTACTGGCGCAAGCCGACCTCGGCGCGCGCGACGTCGCCCACGCGAACGATCGCGTTCCCGTCCTGGCTCGCGCGGAGGATGATCTGCTCGTACTGGCGCGGATCGGTGAACGGCGCCTGCGTTACGACCGGGAACGTGAGCTCCACGGGTGCTGCGTTCGGCGCCTGGCCGATCTGGCCGGCGCCGAACAGCGCATTCTGATTTTTTACCGCGTTCGCGATGTCGGACGTCGTGATGCCGAGCGAAGCCATCCGGTCGGGGTTCAGCCAGATCCGCATCGCCTGGTCGGCGACACCCATCACCTGCGCTTGACCGGCGCCGGGGACGCGCTTGACGGCGTCGAGCACATAGACGTTCGCGAAATTTGCGACGTAGTCGGACGTATAGCGCTCGCCCTTCGCGAAAATCCCGATCAGCATCATGATCGACGACGACTTCTTCTGCACCGAGACGCCGAGCTGCGTCACGGCGGTCGGGAGCTGCGGTATCGCGAGGTTCACGCGGTTTTGCACCTGCACTTGCGCGATGTCGGGGTTCGTGTCGAGCGAGAAGTAGACGGTTAGCGTGAGCTGCCCCGCGGCTGACGACGACGAGATCATGTAGAGCATGTTGTCGACGCCGTTGATCTGCGCTTCGATCGGCGCGGCGACCGAATCGGCGAGCGTCTTCGAATCGGCTCCCGGATAGGTCGCCGACACCGTGACCTGAACCGGCGTGATCGTCGGGTATTGCTGGACGGGCAGCACAGCCATCGAGACGAGGCCGGCGAGGCAGAGAAGGATCGCGACGACGGCGGCGAAGATCGGCCGCTCGATGAAGAAGCGCGAGAACATGATCGTGCGTTCGCGTCCCGTTACTTTCCGACCGCCAGCTCGACGCGGCGCG
>DASSGI010000356.1:0-7106 GCA_035857655.1 Casimicrobiaceae bacterium
TCCCTGCTCGCGAAATCGGAGGTGACCGTCTGCGCGAACGTGATGCCGGAGTTCAACGTCCTCGACGTCGAGCCGGCGCGCGCTGCGATCCGCCGTGTGTTCATCGAGCGCATCGTGCACGCGAAAGGGATCGACCGTGCACAGGCCGAGCTCGACCAGGTCTTGATGCCGACACCTGCAGCCGTACTCGAAGGTGCGCGGCTTCTTTCCGACGGCTGGGCCGGCGCCACGGGCCTCGGTCCGCTGCTCGTCGTCGATCCGGGCGGCGCGACGACCGATGTCCATTCGATCGCTGACGGCAATCCGTCGGTTGCCGGCGTGATCCCGCAGGGCTTGCCCGAGCCGCGCGTCAAGCGCACCGTCGAAGGCGATCTTGGCATGCGCCACAACGCCGCGACGATCGTTGAAGCGGTCGGCCTCGACGCGATCGCCGCCGACGCGAACCTCGCGACGAGCACGGTGTCGGACCTGCTCGGGGAGATCACGCGCGATGTCGAGCGGCTGCCACAAGGCACCGACGAGATCGCGCTCGACCAGGCGCTCGTTTGCGCTGCGGTTCGCCAGGCCGTCGCGCGTCACTGCGGCACCGTTTCGACGGTTTATACGGCAACCGGCCCGGTGACGGTCCAGCACGGCAAGGACCTGTCCGCGCTCGATGTCGTGATCGGCACCGGCGGCGCGCTCGTCCACAGTCGCGACCCCGGCGCAGTGCTGCGCAGGACGCTCGCTTCCGCCGACGATCCGTTGTCGCTGCGGCCGCGGCAACCGAAGTTCCTGCTCGACCGTGAATACCTGCTGTACGCCTGCGGACTGCTGGGATCGGTCGAGCCGCAGGCGGCGTTCGAGCTCGCGCTCGCCCATCTCGAACCGATCGACAGTGAGATCCATCATGAACGCTCCTGCTGCGCCTGACACGCTGCGCCCGAAACTCTCGGAGGCGCGGATCGCCGACGACGTCTTCGCCGAGATGCGCAAAGCGAACCTCGCGCGCTGGCCGTCGGGCGCCGGTGTCGACTTCGACGCCGCCGTCGCGTTGCATCAGGCGTTGCCCAAGCACAAGCAGCTCGGTTGGGTGATGCGCGAGGCGGTCGCGCAGCGGCGCTGCCTGACGCAGCCGCGCGGCGGCTTCGGCACGTTCGAGATGCATCGCGCGCTGATGGTGACGCTCGACAAGGACGGGCTCGCCGACATCGTGCCGACAACGACCGACAGCTACACGCGGAACGAACAGTGGGAGCTCGCGCAGAAAGGCATCGAAGAATCCGAGCGCCTCGCGCGTTCGATGCTGAACGGATATCCGATGGTCAACTACGGCGTCGGGCGCGCGCGCGAGCTGATCGACGCGATCGACAAGCCGGCGATCATGCTGACCGGCACGACGATGCCGCGGCTCACGAGCGAGATCGCGTTCGCCGGCGGCTATAGCGGGTACCTCGGGTCCGGCGTCGCCTACACGACGTCCTACATCAAGGAGCTGTCGATCGAGGACGGCATCCGCAATTACCAGTACCTCGATCGGCTCGCGGCGATGTACGACGAGCACGGCGTCGAGCTCCATCGTCGGCAGCCCGGGTTCCTGACCGGCACCAACATCCCGCCGTCGATCGCGATCGTCACCTGCATTCTCGACGTCCTGCTCGCGGCAGCGCAGGGCGTGAAGAACTACGGCCTCGAAATGGGCGAGACGCTGCATCTCGTCCAGGATGCGGCCGCGGTTGCCGTCTGCCACGATCTTTGCCAGGAATACCTGCGCAAGAAAGGCTTCGACAACGTGTTCACGCCGGTCACGCTGCTCCATTGGATGAGCGCATGGCCGCACGACGAGGCGCAGGCCGCGGCGATCATCAGCTACGGGGGAACGCTCGCCGCGATCAGCGGCGCCGCGAGCGTCACGACGAAGAGCACGCACGAAGCGTTCGGGATCCCGACGCCGCAGGCGAACGCCGAAGGGCTGCGGATGACCCGGATGGCGATCTATCTCGCGCGCGACATTCGCCTCGACGGGCTCGCGGCGTTCGAGGCGGAAAAAGCGCTGATCGCGCGCGAGGTGCGCCCGATCGTCGATAGAATACTCGAGATGGGCGACGGCGACGTTGCCGTCGGCACGGTGCGCGCGTTCGAAGCGGGCGTAATGGACATCCCCTGGTCGCCGAACCGCCATTGCAGGAGCCGTATCCTGCCCGCGCGCGACGCCGACGGCTATCTGCGGATCCTCGATCCTGGCCTGATGCCGTTCCCGAAGGACGTGCTCGCCGTGCACGAAGAGGGACTGCGCAAGCGCGCCGAGCGCGAGAAGGTACCTTACGGCCCCGAGCTCGCCGTGCAGAGCGTCTACGAGATTTCCGAGCCGGTCGCGAAACTGTTGCCCGGGATTGCGACCGCCTGAGATTCAAACCCTGTCGATTACGAAAGGAGACTCATGTGATTCACTGCGTATTGCACGATCCCAACGATTCGGTCGCCGTCATCGTCGTCGAAGGCATCAAGGCGGGTTCGACGCTAACCGGATTGATTCTCGACGAGGACCGCACGATCACGCTTCCGTGCGTCCAGGACATCCCGATCGGTCACAAGGTCGCGCTGAAGGACATGAAGCCGGGCGATACCGTGATCAAGTACGGCGTGGACATCGGCAAGGTCGTCGCGCCAATCCGCAAGGGCGAGCACGCGCATGTCCACAACATCAAGACCAAGCGCTGGTGATCGGCGCCTGGAAATCGGTTAACGGAGAAAACGCATCATGCAAAACACTTTCCTGGGCTATCGCCGCGAGAACGGGCGCGTCGGCGTCCGCAACCACGTCGTCATCCTTCCCGTCGACGACCTGTCGAACTCGGCTTCCGAAGCGGTCGCGCACAACGTCAAGGGGACGATGGCGATCCCGCATCCCTACGGACGGCTCCAATTCGGCGCCGACCTCGAGCTCCATTTCCGCACGCTGATCGGCGCGGGCTCGAACCCGAACGTGGCGGCGGTCATCGTCATCGGCATCGAGGATCAGTGGACGAAGCGCGTCACGGACGGCATCGCCGCCACGGGCAAGCCCGTGACCGGATTCGGCATCGAGCTCCACGGCGACCACGACACGATCATGCGGGCGTCGAAGAAGGCGCGCGAATATATGCAATGGGCGAGCGAGCGGCAGCGCGTCGAGTGTCCGCTCAACGACCTGTGGGTGTCGTGCAAGTGCGGCGAATCCGATACGACGTCGGGTTGCGGCTCGAACCCGACGGTCGGCGACGCGTTCGACAAGCTCTACGCAGCGGGCTGCACGCTGGTCTTCGGTGAGACGACCGAATTGACCGGCGGCGAGCAGATCGTCGCCGCGCGCTGCCGCGACGACAAGGTTCGCGCCGACTTCATGCGCGTGTTCGACCGCTATCAGGAGGTCATCAACCGCCACAAGACGTCCGACCTTTCGGACTCGCAGCCGACGAAAGGCAACATCGCCGGCGGTCTCACGACGATCGAGGAGAAGGCGCTCGGCAACATCCAGAAGATCGGCAAGAAATGCATTGTCGATGGCGTGATCGACAAGGCCGAGGTGCCGACCGGCAAGGGGCTTTGGTTCATGGACAGCTCGTCGGCCGCCGCGGAAATGGTGACGCTGTGCGCGGCATCGGGATTCGTCGTCCATTTCTTCCCGACGGGGCAGGGCAACGTGATCGGCAATCCGATCCTGCCGGTGATCAAGCTCTGCGCGAACCCGCGGACCGTGCGCACGATGAGCGAGCACATCGACGTGGACGTGACGGGCCTGCTGCAGCGCGAGATCACGATGGACCAGGCCGGCGACAAGCTGATCGAGATGATGTTTCGCACGGCGAACGGGCGCCTCACCGCCGCCGAGGCACTGGGGCACCGCGAGTTCGTATTGACCCGCCTCTACGAGAGCGCCTGAAAACCCGTCACAGGAACTACTGCGCGCCCCGACTGCTTTGTCGTGTCCTCGCTCGCCCCTCGCTGTACGTTCCCGGGGCATGCCGAGGCCAGCCGTGCGCGCCTTCGCGGGCGGGGCTGCTCGTAACGTTCCTGAGACGGGTTTTTAGGTTTGCGCGTTGTTTCCGGAGCGCGGGACGGCCTATACTCGCGCCGTTTGCCGATGCGCGCCCATTCGAAGGGCGCGCGCGAGGCGTCAATTTCGGAGGAAGCTCGATGCGAAACCTGGTCGTAGGCGCGGCGCTCACCGCCGCGCTGGCATTCATTCCCCTTCCCGCGCGCGCCGAGATGAGCGAGATCGCCGTCGCGCAGCAATACGGGATCAGCTATCTGCCGCTGATGCTGATGGAAGAGCAGAAGCTCATCGAAAAGTACGCGAAGGCCGCCGGAGTGGATGTCAACGTCAAATGGGCGAAGTTCGCGGGCGGCAACGTGATGAACGACGCGCTGCTGTCGGGAAGCCTGCAGTTCGCGTCCGGCGGCGTCGGCCCGCTGATCACGATCTGGGCGAAGACCAAAGGCAATCTCGACGTGAAGGGCGTCGCGAGCCTCAACTCGATGCCGCTCTACCTCAACACGAGGAACCCGAACGTCAAGACGATCAAGGACTTCACCGACAAGGACCGGATCGCACTGCCCGCCGTCAAGGTGTCGATCCAGGCGGTGACGCTGCAGATGGCGGCGGAGAAGGCGTTCGGCGAGGGCCAGCAGGGGAAGCTCGATCCACTGACCGTGACGATGTCCCATCCTGACGGGCAGACGGCGCTGCTATCAGGCAAATCGGAGATCACCGCGCATTTCAGCTCGCCGCCGTTCCAGTACCAGCAGCTCGAGCGGCCGGGCATCCACACCGTTCTCAACTCGTTCGACGTGCTCGGCGGTCCGGCGACGTTCAATTGCATCTGGACGACCGCGAAGTTCCGCAACGAGAACCCCAAGCTCTACGACGCGTTCCTGAAGGGGCTCGACGACGCGATCGCGCAGATCAACAAGGACAAGAAGGCCGCCGCCGAAGCCTACCTCAGGATCTCGAAGGACAAGGACACGGTCGCCGACATCCTCGCGATGCTCAACGATCCGCAGATCCGCTATACGACCGTGCCGCTCAACGTGATGGCGTACGCGAGCTTCATGACGAAGATCGGGATGATCAAGGTCAAGCCCGACTCGTGGAAAGACATCTTCTTCCCGAATCTGCACGGGGTCGCCGGAAGCTAGGGCCTGTTAACGCTATGGGCGCAAACGCGAACGGGCGCAATGAGGCGCCAATCAAGGCGCGCGACGAAGCCAAGACCGGGCGTCTTGGCGAGGAGTGCAACGAAGAGTGGCGCCTCAGTGCGCCCGTTCCCTTCGGGTTGCTGCCGAAAACGCGCATCGCTGCGTTGCAAAGTCTCGCCGGGCGCCCGGCCCGCCTTCGCCTTCGCGCCTTGCGCTGCGCGTATTCGGCCGTGCAACGCGTTTGTGTCCACAGCGATAACAGGCCCTAATGCAGCCGCTGCTCGACGTCGACGGCGTCACGCTGCAGTACAAGACGAAGGAACACCTGATCACCGCGACGTATCGCGTCGATTTCGAGGTCTTCACGTCGGACCGCTTCGTGCTGCTCGGTCCGTCCGGCTGCGGCAAGTCGACGCTGCTCAAGGCGGTCGGCGGTTACCTGAGCCCGGTCGAAGGGCGCATCCGCTTGAAGGGGCAGGAGGTCGCGCGGCCGGGGCCCGACCGGATGATGGTGTTCCAGGAGTTCGACCAGCTGCTACCGTGGAAGACCGTCACCGAGAACGTGATGTTTCCGCTCGTCGCAAGCGGCCGGCTGCACACCGAGGCCGCCCGCGAGAAGGCGCGCGACGCGATCGCCAAGGTGAACCTGAGCAAGTTCGCCGACAACCTGCCGCATACGCTGTCCGGCGGAATGAAGCAGCGCGTCGCGATCGCGCGCGGAATGGCAATGGAGCCCGACATCCTGTTGATGGACGAGCCCTTTGCGGCGCTCGACGCGCTCACACGACGCAAGATGCAGGACGAGCTGCTGCAGCTCTGGGACGACACGCGTTTCACCGTACTGTTCGTCACGCACTCGATACCGGAAGCGATCCGCATCGGCAGCCGAATCCTGCTGCTCACGCCGCACCCCGGGCAGGTGAAAGCGGAGCTCAATAGCGTGCCACGCGACGCAGGCGAACCCGAGGGAGCCGCCTCGCGCGCGCTCGAGCGCAAGATCCACTCGCTGCTGTTCGCCGACGACGTCGAGGCCGGTGCGCACACCCATGCCTGATCCTGCGCCTCCGCCGCGCCCCGAGCGCTATCTCGAAGCGACCGACGCCGCGGCTTCCGGCGTCGTCGAGAAGCCGCTGTCCGCCTGGGCGCGCGTCGGCAACGTCGGCGCGCTGCGCAAGCTCGCGCTTCTTGCGCTGCTTGCCGCCGCGTGGGAGGCGTACGCGCGATGGCTCAACAATCCGCTGCTGCTTCCGACGTTCGCGTCGACCGTCAGTGCTTTCTTAGACGCGATCGCGAGCGGAGTTCTTCCCGGCAGGGCGCTCACGTCGCTCAGGGTGCTGCTCGCCGGCTATGCGCTCGGGATCCTTTGCGCCGCAACGCTCACGATCGTCGCGATATCGACGCGGATCGGCACCGACCTCCTCGAGCTCCTGACGTCGATGTTCAACCCGTTGCCGGCGATCGCGCTGCTGCCTCTCGCGCTGATCTGGTTCGGACTGGGCTACGGCAGCATCGTGTTCGTGATCATCCATTCGGTGCTGTGGGCGGTCGCGCTCAATGCGCACTCGGGTTTTCTCGCCGTTTCGCAGACGTTGCGGATGGTCGGAAGGAACTACGGGCTTTCCGGCTTGCGCTACGTCGGCGCGATCCTCATTCCGGCCGCGTTTCCGAGCATCCTCACGGGCCTCAAGGTGGGATGGGCATTCGCGTGGCGCACGCTGATCGCCGCGGAGCTCGTGTTCGGCGTCTCTTCCGGCTCGGGCGGCCTCGGCTGGTTCATCTACGAGAACAAGAACCAGCTCGAGATCCCGGCGGTGTTCGCGGGACTCTTCACCGTGATCCTGATCGGACTCCTCGTCGAGAACGTGATCTTCCGCACCGTCGAAGTCCGAACGGTGCGGCGCTGGGGAATGCAGAGCGGATGATGGCGAGCGACGCGCAACGCATCGTCG
>DASSGI010000357.1:0-16585 GCA_035857655.1 Casimicrobiaceae bacterium
CGACGAAGGCAAGGAGGGCGTGGCGGCGTTCCTGCGCAAGCGTTCGGCGGCGTGGGTGCCCCAGTCCTTGCGCAAAAAATGATGAACGCGCTTTCGACCTTCGACACGTGGCAGCTCATCGCGCTCGCGGCGGCGCTCGGCTGGGCGAGCGGCATTCGCCTCTACGCGGTGCTGTTCATCGTCGGCGGCCTCGGCTACCTCGGCGTGATCGAGCTGCCGCACGGGCTCGCGCTGCTCGAGCACCCGTGGGTTCTCGCCGCGTCGGGATTCATGTTCTGCGTCGAATTCTTCGCCGACAAGATTCCCGGCGTCGACTCGGTGTGGGACTTCGTCCACACGTTCATTCGCATTCCTGCCGGCGCCGCGCTCGCGGCGAGCGTGTTCGGCGATTCGAACGCAGCGGCGACGCTCGCTGCGGCGATCGTGGGCGGATCGCTCGCGGCGGGGAGCCATTTCGCGAAGGCAGGGAGTCGCGCCGTCATCAATACGTCGCCCGAACCCTTTTCCAATTGGGCCGCATCGTTCGGCGAAGATCTTGCAGTCGGCACCGTGCTGTGGCTCGCGTTCGCGCACCCGATCGCTGCGCTCGTCGTTCTCGTTCTGCTCGTCGCATTCATGATCTGGCTCATCCCGAAGGTCTGGCGGTTCATTCGCAAGCTCTTCGGCAGGCTGACCGGCGCCTCTGCGCCGATCCGCTGAGCGGACCCTCGCCCACCGATGTTCGACAAGATCCTGATTGCGAACCGTGGAGAGATCGCGTGCCGCGTCGCGCGCACCGCGCGGCGAATGGGCATGCGCACGGTCGCCGTCTATTCCGACGCGGACGTCGGCGCGCTGCACGTGGCCGTGTGCGACGAGGCGTATCGGCTCGGACCGCCACCCCCGCGCGAGAGCTATCTCGACGGAGACGCGATCATCGCGATCGCGAAGAAATCGGGCGCGCAGGCGATCCACCCCGGGTATGGATTTCTGTCCGAGAACGAGGGCTTCGCCGCAGCCTGCGCGCGCGAGGGCGTCGTGTTTATCGGCCCGCCGCCCGCGGCGATCGCTGCGATGGGATCGAAGTCGGCGGCGAAGAGCATCATGGGGAAGGCGGGTGTTCCGCTCGTCCCGGGCTATCACGGCGACGACCAGGATCCCGATCTTCTCGCCCGCGAAGCCGCGAAAATCGGCTACCCGGTGCTGGTCAAGGCGGTGGCCGGAGGCGGCGGCAAGGGAATGAAGATCGTCGAGCGCAAGGGCGAGTTCGCCGCGGCGCTCGCCTCGGCGAGACGCGAAGCGAAATCCGCGTTCGGCGACGACCGCCTGCTGATCGAGAAATACCTGGCGGCGCCGCGCCACATCGAGATCCAGGTGTTCGCCGACACGCACGGCAACGCCGTATACCTCTTCGAGCGCGACTGCTCGGTACAGCGGCGCCACCAGAAGGTGCTGGAGGAAGCGCCGGCGCCGCGGATGAAATCCGGGCATCGCAGCGCGATGGGCGCGGCAGCGGTCGCGTGCGCGAAGGCGATCGGCTACGTCGGCGCGGGAACCGTCGAGTTCATCGCCGCGGACTCGTTCGACCGCGACGGCGCGTTCTATTTCATGGAAATGAACACGCGGCTGCAGGTCGAGCATCCGGTGACCGAAATGATCACCGGCGAGGACCTCGTCGAATGGCAGCTGCGCGTTGCGTCGGGCGAGCCGCTGCCAAAGCGCCAGGAGGAGCTCGCGCTTTCGGGTCATGCGATCGAAGCGCGGATCTACGCCGAGGATCCGGAACGCGGCTTCCTGCCTTCGATCGGCACGATCAAGCACCTGCGCGCGCCGGCGACGGGAGATGCGGTCCGCGTCGATACCGGCGTGCGCGCCGGAGACGAAATCTCCGCGTACTACGATCCGATGATCGCGAAGCTGATCGTGCACGGCGCCGATCGGACGGCTGCGCTTGCCCGCATCCGTGAAGCGCTCGCCGACTACGAGATCGCCGGCGTCGCGACGAACGTCGCGTTCCTGCGCCGCGTCGTTGCCCACGATGCATTCGCATCGGGCAATGTCGACACGGGCCTGATCGGCAGGAACCAGGCGGCGCTATTTCCGCCGCGGCCCCCCGCGTCATGCGAGGCGCTCGTCGCAGCGGCGCTGGCCGAGGTGGAAACGCTCGCCGCCGAGCGCTCACGCGCCGCGCGCGCCTCGGGCGATCCACAGTCGCCGTGGCACGACGTCGATCCGTGGTGGCCCAACAGCAATGCCCACGCGATCTCGCTTATCCTTGCAGACGGCGATGCGCGGCATTCGATCGCCGTGCGTCGCGACCGCGATGCATGGCGCGTCGCGCTGGCGGGCGCCGAGGTGATTGCTCGGGTTACGGAGCGCGACGGGCGACTGGTAATCATTACTCCCGAATCCGAGTCGCTGGCGACGGTCGTGCGTGACGGCGACCTTCGCCATGTCTTCGGTCGTGACGGGCGGACGACGCTCACGCTGATCGACCCGCTCGCGCACGCCGGCGTCGAGGAAGCGCACGGCGGCCACCTGACGGCGCCGATGTCGGGCCTGGTCGTCGCGGTCATGGTCAAGCCGGGCGAGCAAGTCGCGAAGGGCGCGCCGCTGATGATCCTCGAAGCGATGAAAATGGAGCACACGATCGCGGCGCCCGCCGCAGGCACCGTCAAGGCCGTCAACTTCGCCGCCGGCGACCGCGTGAAGGAAGGCGCGGATCTCGTCGACATCGACGATGCATAACGCCGGCCTTTCGGACCTGATGGCATCGCTCGGATGAAGATCCTGCTGCAAACGCCGCCCGAGCGCGCCGACGAATGGCGGACGGCGCTCGAGGCCGCGATGCCCGACGAGGCGATCGCGATATGGCCGGACGCTCCCGCGAACCCCGACTACGCGCTCGTGTGGAGGCCTCCCGCCGATCTCTTCGTCCGGGCGCGGCCGACGCGAGCGATCTTCAACCTCGGCGCCGGCGTCGACGGGTTGATGAGCGTTCCGACGCTGCCGAACGACGTCCCCGTGATCCGTCTCGAGGACGCGGGAATGGCCGAGCAGATGGCCGATTATGTGACGCTCGCCGTGCTGCGCGCCTATCGCGAGACGGACGCCTACGCGGCGCAGCAGCGCGAGAGAGTCTGGCAGCCGCGCCCGATCATCGCGAAGAACACGTTCGGCGTGGGCTTCCTCGGCTTCGGCGTGCTCGGAAACGTCGTCGCACGAACGCTGCTGCCGTTCGGCTTTCCGCTTTACGCGTGGAGCCGCACGCGCAAGACGGCGCCGCGCGTCGTCTCGTATGCGGGATTCGCGGAGCTCCACGAGTTTCTCGCGAAGGCGCGCGTGCTCGTCTGCCTGCTGCCCGCGACCGCCGACACTGCTTCGCTGCTCGACCGTGCAGCGCTGCAGACGCTGCCGGCCGGTGCCCACGTGATCAATGTCGCACGCGGCGGCATCATCGTCGACGAAGACTTGATCGCGCTGCTCGACAGCGGTCACCTCGCCGGCGCGATGCTCGACGTCTTCCGCGAAGAGCCGCTGCCGCGAGCGCATCCGTTCTGGCATCATCCCCGCATCTTGTTGACGCCGCACGTATCGGCAGTGACGCTCGTCGCCGAAGCGATCGCGCAGGTGGCCGGCAAGATCCGCCGCCTCGAGCGCGGAGAAGCCGTCACCGGCGTCGTCGATCGCGTGCGCGGCTATTGAGGTTTTCGCGAATGGCAAGGACGTCCCGCTCCCCGCTGCCGCAACGGGTCCGCCTCGTCGAGGTGGGCCCGCGCGACGGACTGCAGAACGAAGAGGAGATCGTGCCGACGGAGGTCAAGGTCAGCCTGGTCGACCGGTTGACCGATGCGGGATTTCCGGCGATCGAAACGACGTCGTTCGTGTCGAAGAAGTGGGTCCCGCAGATGGGCGACGCGGCGGAAGTCATGGCGCGGATCCGGCGCAGGGAAGGCGTGCGCTATCCCGTTCTCACACCGAACATGCAGGGATTCGAGGCGGCGCTTGCTGCGAAAGCAGACGAGGTCGCCGTGTTCGTTGCCGCATCGGAAACCTTTTCGCGGAAGAACATCAACTGCGGGATCGCGGAGAGCCTCGAGCGCGCGCGGCCGATCTTCACAGCTGCGAAAGCCCACGGCGTTCGCGTGCGGGGCTACATCTCGTGCACGCTCGGGTGCCCGTACGAAGGCGACGTCGATCCCGGCAAGGTCACCGAGGTCGCCGAGTCGCTGTTCGCGATGGGGTCGTACGAAGTCTCCCTTGCCGACACGATCGGCGTCGCGACCGCGGGAAAGACACAGGCGCTGATCGAGCGCGTCGCGGCGCGCGTTCCCGTCTCGGCGCTGGCCGGACATTTCCACGACACCTACGGCCAGGCGCTCACCAACACGTACGCCGCGCTCGAGATGGGCGTTGCGACGTTCGATTGTTCGGTCGCGGGGCTGGGCGGCTGTCCCTACGCAAAGGGCGCGACCGGCAACGTCGCGAGCGAGGATGTCGTCTATCTGCTGAATGGTCTCGGCATCGAAACCGGCGTCGACCTGGACGCGCTGCGGGCCGCGGGCCAGGCGATCTCGGATTTTCTCGGACGGCCGCCGGCGTCGCGTGTCGCGCGAGCGCTCGCGGCGAAGGCATCGAAGGCATGAACGGCACTGCCGATCGTGCTCCCGCGGCACCGCCCGCGAACGACGTCGCATCGCCCTGCATCAGCGTGTGCGTGATGGACGCGGGGAGCGGATTCTGCATCGGCTGCTGGCGCACGCTCGACGAAATCGCCGCGTGGAGCGTTCTCGACGCGGATGCGAAGCGCGCGGTGCTGGCCGCGATTTGCGAACGGCGCGCCCGCTCCGCGTCCGCGAATGATCGCTGACTGGTATTTCGACTTCGTTTCGCCGTTCGCGTTCCTGCAAAGCGAACAGCTGGGCACGCTGCCGCCGAAAGTTTCGATTCGCTATCGCCCAGTGCTCTTTGCCGCGATCCTCGACGCGAACGGCCAGCGCGGCCCGGCCGAGATCCCGGCGAAGCGCGCGTTCACCTATCGCTTCTGTCTCTGGCAGGCAAAGCGCCTCGGCATCGCGATGCGCTTTCCTCCCGAGCATCCGTTCAACCCGCTGCCGCTGCTGAGGCTTGCGGTCGCCTGCGATTCGACGGCGGCCGTCGTCCACGCGATCTTTCGGTTCGTCTGGCGCGACGGCCGTTTGCCGGACCTGCCGATCGAATGGGCGGAGCTCGTCGAAATGCTCGGCAGTGACGCTGCCGCGGTGAACGTCGACGCGCCGGAAATCAAGAGCGAGCTCAGGCGCAATACCGACGAAGCGATCGCGCGCGGCGTGTTCGGCGTGCCCACGCTCGCGATCGGCGAAGAGCTCTTCTGGGGCGCGGACGCGACCGCGATGGCAGGCGACTATGTCGCCGCCGGATCGAGGTATCCCGATCCCGAGTTTGCGCGCGTCGCCGCGCTGCCGATCGGCGCAGCTCGCCGCGGCGCCGGAGCGAAACCCGTCAGGAAGCCCTGACTACGCCTGCCGCGACGAGCGTCGCGATCGTCGCGTCGTCGTACCCGGCCTCGCGCAGGATCTCCGCGCTGTGCTCACCCTGTCGTGGCGCCTCGCGCGTCTCTCCGAACGCGTGATCCGAAAGCTTGAAAGGCGGCGCGTACGCGTGCGAGCCGTCGCGGCGGGTCATCACCATCGCGCGCGCTGCGAACTGCGGGTCGGCAAGCGCTTCGTCGAGCGTTGCAATCGGCGTCACGCAACAATCGACGCTGCCGAGCTTCCCGACCCAGGCGGCGAGCGGCGCGCTCGAGAAGATTCGCTCGAGCTCCTCGCGCACGCGCGCTCCTTCGTCGCCTCGCGCGAACTGTGAGCCGACGAGATCGGTGCGACCGAGCGCAGCGCATAGCGCCGTCCAGAATTTCGCCTCGAGCGCGCCAACCGCGAGCCAGCGCCCGTCCTGCGTCGGATAGACGCCGTAGCAAGGAACGCCGCCCGTCAGCAGATCGTCTCCGCGGCCGCGCAACGCGCCGCGATCGTCGAGCGCGGCGAGCGGCATGATGTTGTGCGCGAGCGACGCATCGGCCATCGCGACGTCGATGTAACGGCCGCGCCCGGTACGCTGCGCGTCGAAGAGCGCGGCGAGCAGCCCGATCGCCGTGGATGCGGCGCCTCCCAGCAGATCGGCGATCTGCAGATTGGAGACGACGGGCGGGCCGCCGCGCGTGCCGGTCTGGTGGAGGACGCCGGCGTAGCCGAGATAGTTGATGTCGTGTCCCGCGATCTTTGCGCGAGGACCGCTCTGCCCGTAGCCGGTGATCGACGCGTAGACGATTCGCGGATTGATCGCTGCGATCGCCGCGTAGTCGACGCCGAGCGCGGTCATCACACCCGGACGAAAACTCTCGACGATCGCGTCGGTATCCCTCGCAAGCGCGTGAAATGCCGCGTGCCCGCGGGCGTCCTTCAGGTCGAGCGCGATGCTGCGCTTGTTGCGGTTCACCGCGCGAAAGAACGACGACACGGTGCCCGGCTTCGCGCCGATCCCGCGCGCGTAGTCGCCGGCACCGGTGTCTTCGATCTTCACGACGTCGGCGCCGAGGTCGGCGAGGTACAGCGTGCAGACAGGTCCCGGCAGGAGCCGCGTCAGGTCGAGTACGCGAACCCCCGCGAGCGGCTGCATGTTGCGCTCCGCGTCGCCGCGCTGGAGAGCGGGTCCTGCCGCTCCGACGCCGCGATGCGCAGTCAACCCGATGGCGGCGGCACGCGCATCGCGCGCGCGGCGTTGGTCTGCTTCACGCGGAACGCCGCGAGCTTCCTCGCGATCGCGGGGTCGGTGCCGGCGAGCATCGCTACGGCGAAGAGTCCCGCATTGGCCGCACCGGCCTCGCCGATCGCAAACGTTGCGACGGGAATTCCCTTTGGCATCTGAACCATCGACAGAAGCGAATCCTCGCCGCGCAAATACTTCGACGGAACCGGGACGCCGAGCACGGGCACCGTGGTCTTCGCGGCGAGCACGCCGGCGAGATGCGCAGCGCCTCCCGCACCTGCGATGATGCAGCGGAGCCCGCGCGGCAGCGCATCCTCGGCATACTCGAGGCAGTCGTCGGGCATGCGGTGCGCGGAAATCACGCGCGCCTCGTACGCGATGCCGAACGCTTCGAGCTGCGCTGTCGCGTTCTTCATGATCTCCCAGTCGCTGTCGCTGCCCATCAGGACGCCGACGAGCGGAGTGCTTTTTCGTTGTGCCATCGGACCTCCCCGATGCCGGGCTGGAAAGCAACGCGGGAACCGCATGCGTGCCCGAGATGTCCATGAATCTTACCATTCGCGGCGCGCGGGACGTGGCGTAAACGGTCGTTGCGCTGCCGCTGATCCAATCAACAACGAGCGCGCGGGTTGCCCGGAAATGCCCGCGTCGCG
Source organism: Casimicrobiaceae bacterium (assembly GCA_035857655.1). Lineage (GTDB taxonomy): Bacteria > Pseudomonadota > Gammaproteobacteria > Burkholderiales > Casimicrobiaceae > CAIWHR01. Next base: position 7,398 of record DASSGI010000357.1, read on the forward strand.
GACAATAGCGATCGTGCGTCGAATCCATTCGGGCCTTTTCGCCTGTGCACTGCTCGTCGCCGGCGTCGCTCCGTCGGCGTCCGCCCAAAGCGATGCCGATTTCCAGGCCGCGCGGGCGGCGTTCGACCGCAACGACGGCGCGCGACTCGATGCGCTGGCGGAGAAGCTCTCGGAGCATGTGCTGCAGCCGTACGTCGCGTACTGGCAGCTGAAGCTTCGGCTCGATTCCGTCGGCGACGACGAGGTCAGGGCGTTCCTCGCACGCTGGCGAGAGACGCCGCTTGCCGACCGGCTGCGCATCGAGTGGCTCAAGGCGCTCGGGAAACGCGGCCAATGGGCGACCTTCGGCGCCGAGTATTCGCAGCAGTCCGGCGAGGACGTCGAGCTCGCGTGCTACGCGATTCAGTACCGGCGCCTGAGCGACGGGGACGAGGCGCTGAAGGCGGCGAAGCCGCTGTGGTTCACCGACAAGGCGACGCCGGATTCCTGCGATCCGCTGTTCGCCGCATTGATCGCGAAGAACGTGCTCACGACGGAAGATCGCCGCGCTCGCTTCCGGCTGGCCGTCGAGGGAGGCAACGTGCGCGTCGCGCAGGCGATCGCGGCGGACCTGCCGGCGGCGGAGCGAATCGTCGCGCAGGATTTCACGCGCGTCGACCGCAACGCGGCGGCGGCGCTTGCGAGGGGCGACTTTCGCTGGAGCTTGCCGTGGGGGCGTGACCTCGCGCTGTACGCGCTCGAACGCGCGGCACGCTCCGACGCCGCCGGCGTGCGCGCAGCGTGGGAAAAGCAGCGGCGCCATCTGCCCGCCGCGGATCGGCTTTACGGCAACGCCCGGCTTGCCTACCACGCGTCGCGCCAGCTCAATCCGCGCGCGCTCGAATGGTACCGGGAAGCCGACAGCGCGCCGCTCTCCGACGCACAACGCGCATGGCGCATTCGCGCGGCCCTTCGTGCCGCCGCGTGGCCCGACGTCATCGCGACGATCGACGCGATGCCGCCCGCGGAAGCGCAGGACCCTGCGTGGCGGTACTGGAAGGCGCGCGCGCTCGCGGCCGAAGGGCGGCCCGCGGACGCGAATGCAATCTATGCGGGTCTCGCCGACGATCTTGGTTTCTATGGGTTGCTCTCGGCGGAAGCGCTTGGCAGGAAGCTCGAGCTCACCAGTACACCGCTCACGCCGGAGGCCGACGCGCTCACCGCATTCGGCGCGCGCCCCGCGGTGCAACGTGTCGTGAAGCTCGTGCTGCTCGACATGCGCGCCGAGTCGCAGCGCGAATGGCTCTACGTCGTTCGCGGCCTTCCCGACGACGCGTTGCTGCTCGCCGCCGAGTATGCGCGGCGCGCGGGCCTCTACGATCGAGCGATCAACACCGCCGATCGCACGGCGTCGCGCCACGATTACGGGATCCGCTACATGACGCCCTTTCGCGACCAGTTCGTGCAGGCGGCGCGCGAGCAGGGCGTCGATCCGGCCCTCCTCTTCGGCATCGCGCGCCAGGAGTCGCGCTTCGTCCCCGACATCGTGTCCTCGGCCGGGGCGGTCGGGCTGATGCAGCTGATGCCGCCGACGGCGCGCTGGGTCGCGAAGCAGCTGAACCGCGCCGACTACCGCCCGACGCAGATCTCCGACGTCGAGGTCAACACGCAGTTCGGCGCGTTCTATTTCCGCTACGTGCTCGACAAGCTCGACGGAGTGCCCGCGCTCGCCGCGGCTGCGTACAATGCAGGTCCGAACCGCGCGCAGGCGTGGCGCGGCGGCTCGACGCTGGAGGGCGCCGTCTGGGTGGAGACGATACCGTTCAACGAGACGCGTGACTACGTGAAGCGCGTGCTCGCCAATACGATGCTCTATGCGTACCTGCTGAACCAGGCGTACGTGCCGCTATCGAAACGGCTGGGCTACGTGTCGCCGCGCGGCAGCAGCACCGATGCGCCGGTTGCGGCTGCCGGAGGTTGACGAGGAAGAGCATGGCGGTCGAAAGCATCCTGGTCGTCGGCGGCAGCGGATTCGTCGGGCGCCACGTCGTCAACCGTCTCGTCGACGACGGTCACAAGGTCGTCGTGCCTACGCGCCGCCAGCTGAACGCGAACGAGATCAAGCTGCTGCCGACGGTCGATATCGTCGAATGCGACGTCAACAAGCGGGCGGAGCTCCAGCGGCTCGTCGAGCGGGCGACCACGGTGATCAACCTCGTCGGGATCCTCAACGAATCCGGATCGAACACCTTTGCGCGCGCGCACGTCGAGCTTCCCCGCAGCATCGTCGCAGCGTGCACCGCGGCGCGCGTGCGCCGTCTCATCCACATGAGCGCGCTCAACGCCGATCCCGGAGGCCCGAGCCAGTACCTGCGCAGCAAGGGCGAAGGCGAAGCGGTGATCGCGGGATCCGGACTCGACTGGACGATCTTCGAGCCGTCGGTCATCTTCGGTCCCGAGGATCGGTTTCTCAATCTGTTCGCGAAGCTCCTGCGCTTCGCGCCGGTCCTGCCGCTCGCCGGCGCCCAGGCGCGCTTCCAGCCCGTCTACGTCCGCGATGTCGCCGAGTGCTTCGCGCGCGCGCTTCCGCTCGACGCGACGTTTCGCCAGAAATATCGGATCTGCGGCCCCGAGATCTACACGCTGCGCGACCTCGTGCGCTACGTCGGCGGTCTGACCGGCGCGAGCCGCCCCATCTTCGCCCTGGGTTCGTCGCTCGCGCGAATGCAGGCGTGGGTGCTCGAACATCTGCCGGGCACGTTGATGAGCCGCGACAATCTCGCGTCGATGGCGAAGGACAGCGTTTGCGGTTGCGAATTTCCGGCGATCTTCGGGATCGCTCCGCAGGCGCTCGAGGCCGTCGCACCGACCTATCTCGGGCCGGCGGCGCTCGAGAGCCGTTACGACCGCTTCCGGATCCGCGGCGGCCGCTAACGTCTTGCGGCGACGCAAAGCTTCGATGTTGCGGCCCCAGCGATGAGCCGCTACGCTCGCGTTGGAATGGCGCGGCGGTCAGGGACTCCGGTGAAGATCTATCGCGTCGGCGGCTCGGTGCGCGACGAGCTTCTCGGTCGTCGCATCGTCGACCGCGATTGGGTGGTCGTCGGCGCGACACCCGAAATCCTCGTCGCCTCCGGCTACAAGCCCGTGGGCCGCGATTTTCCGGTATTCCTCCATCCGGAAACACGCGAGGAGTACGCGCTTGCGCGCACCGAGCGCAAGCATGGCCGCGGCTATCGCGGCTTCGAGTTCTTCGTTTCTCCCGACGTGACGCTCGACGAAGATCTCGCGCGCCGGGATCTCACGATCAACGCGATGGCGCGCGACGAGCACGGGGGCCTCATCGACCCGTTCGGCGGCGAAGCGGATCTGCGCGCCGGAATCCTCCGTCACGTGTCGCCCGCGTTCGTCGAGGATCCTCTGCGCGTACTTCGGGTCGCGCGCTTCGCCGCGAGATTCGGGTTCAAGGTCGCGCGCGAGACGCTCGCGCTGATGCGCGAGCTCGCGCAAAGCGGGGAGCTTTCCTCGCTCGCGCCCGAGCGCGTATGGCAGGAGCTCTCGCGCGGTCTGATGGAGCCGCATCCGTCGCGGATGATCGACGTGCTGCGCGACTGCGGCGCGCTCGCGCAACTTCTTCCCGAAGTCGACGCCCGAATCGGTTCGCCAACGGCGCGCCGCTCGAGACGCGGCGCGGGCACGCGTCTCGCGGCGGCGCTCGATCTCGCAGCGAAGCGGTGCGCTTCGCTGCCGGTGCGATACGCAATCCTCGCGCAGGATCCGGGCGGGAGAGAAGCTTCGGCAACGATCGCCCGCGGCGCTCGAGCCGCGCGCAACGTGAAGGACGCCGATGCGATTTCATCGCGACTCAAGGCGCCGGCCGACTGCCGCGATGCGGCGCGCCTTGCCGCGCGATGGCGATCCACTGTCGACGCTGCCGGCGAGCTGCGGCCGGCAGAGCTCCTCGCGCTCCTCAACGCCGCCGACGCGTTCCGGCGCCCCGAACGAATCGAAGCGCTGCTGGAAGTGTGCACGTGCTTCGCGCTTTCCGCGCCGCGTGCTCGGGCCGAGTATGCGCCGGCAGCGGTCGTCCGCGCGACGCTTGTCGCGGCGAACAAGGTAGACGCAGGCGCGATCGCGCGCCGCGTTGCGCATCGACGCAACGGCGAGCGTGCGAAGGACGACGACGCGATCGCGCGCGCGATTCGCGCCGCGCGGCTCGCCGCCTTGCGGGGACTTCAGACGCGGTAAGCGACGAAGCGCATCAGGTCGGCGGCGACGCGCATCAGCGACTTCACCGGCAACGGAAGCTCGCTCGCGCCGGCGGCCCGGGCAGCTTCGCCGTGTCGCGCCTCGTCGTTGCGCATCTGCTCGACGATGGCACGGCTTCTCGCGTCACCGGGCGGCAACCGCTCCATGTGACCGGTGAGGTGCTCTTCGACCTGGCGCTCGGTTTCGAGCACGAAGCCCAGGTTGCCGCGATCCCCGGCCGCGCCTGCGGCGATGCCGATCATGAACGAAGCACCGTACCACAGCGGGTTGAGCAACGACGGTCGATCGGAAAGCTCGGTGAGCCGCGCTCCGGTCCACGCGAGGTGCTCCTCCTCTTCGCGCGCTGCGCGTGAAAACTCCTCCTTGACCGCTGCGTCGTGCGCGACGAGTGCCTGTGCCGCGTACAGCGCCTGCGCGCAAACCTCGCCGGTGTGGTTGACGCGCATCAGCCCGGCGGCATGACGGCGCTCGGTGTCGGACAGCTCGCCGTCGTCGAGCTCCGCGCCTGGAACGGGCCGCGATGTGGTCGGACGCCCTGCGAGCGTTCGCAGCGCGCGATCGAAGTTGACGACGAGTTCGTCGATCATCATCGGCACGGGGAGCTCGTGTTCATCGCGCTGACCAGCCTCAGAAGAAGTGGGCAATGCCGGCAATGACGCCGCCGGGGCGGCCGCAGGCGCCGTTCGGATACGGGTTGCAAAGGACCGGGTACGGATTGGTGTCGAACGTGTACGACGCGTTCGACTGGTTGTCGATCTTGACGTATCCCGCATAGACGAGCGTGCGCGAGGACAGCGGGTACGTGTAGCTCACCTCCCATTGCGTTGCGCCGGTGTTGTCGCCTTTGACGAGACCGCCGACGTTCGACCCGGGCGCTGCGCTGCCGCCGCCGTTGCCGGCGCGGCCCCAGTAGCCGTAGAGAAGGCCGGGACCGACGTCGAGCGTGACGCCGACGCCGACGAGGTTCCGCGTGAGATCCGTCGACGGCGTGACGTCGTAACGGAGCCGCTCGTAGACCGCGCCGATGCGCACGCCCTCGAATTGATATCCGCCGGCGACGGAAAACGCCTGGTCCGACAACGGTGCGTCGATCGTGCCGCGTATGTTGTGGTGGAGCTCGTACGCCGCGCCGAGCTGCAGCGGACCGTTCGTGTAGAAGCCCCCGACGCTCAGGATTCCGCTGCTCGTCGTCGGCGAGCCTTCGGCGGTGCTGTACTGGATGCTGCCGTTGAACCCGCGGATCGTCGGCGAATCGTAGCGGACGGAGTTGGCGAGGCGGCCGTCGAAGCCCCCGGCGAGCGCAGGACCCAGGTATGCCTGCGCCCAGAGCGCGCCTGTCGACAGGATCGATGTCGTGAGCGTCGGCGCGTTGCCGAAGATCGGCTGGATATCGTCGTACGGGGAGAGGAAGAAGCCGAGCTTCACGGTGCCCCACGGGCTTTGCAGCCCGAGAAACGATTCGCGCCCGGCGAGAATGCCGCCGCCGGTATCCAGAAAGAGCTTGCTCTCGACCTGGAAGATCGCGTTGACCCCTCCGCCAAGCGACTCGACGCCGCGGATGCCGAACATCGATGCGTTCGAGCTCACCCGGTACTGATTCGGATTCGGACAGTTGTCGGGACAGCTATCTCCGCCCTGCTTGCCGTTGACGACCTCCACGTCGAGGTTCAGGCGCCCGTAGAGGGTGACGCTTGCGGGCTGCGCGTACGCAGTCGCGCTCAATGCAAACACGACGGCCAGGGCGACCTGCCTTGCTCTCATCTACGCGTCTGCGCTCATTGCATTGACAGGCCCCGGATCCTTCGTCCCCGATGATATCGCGAGTGCCGCTGCCTTCCGGGTTGCAGATAAGAAAACGGGCGCCCGAAGGCGCCCGTCGATCTTGCATCCCCGCTTTGCAGCGGGAGCGTGTCGCTTGATCTTAGAAGTTGTGCCACATACCGAACGCGAGGCCCTGCGGACGGCCGCCGATCGCGACGTTGTAGCTGTTGACGCCGAAGTTGTACGAGGCCTGCGAGTCGTTGGCGATCTTGTTCCAGCCGACCCACACGCTCGTGCGCTTCGACAGCGGGTACGTGTAGCTGATTTCGTACTGGTTCGCACCGCCGTCGCCGCCCGCGGCCAGGCCGCCGACGCGCGCGCACGCCACCGTGCCGTTCTGGCAACCGGTCGTGACCGCCGAGCCCTTGCCTTCCTGCGCCCACGCCCAGTCGAAGTAGAGCTGACCCGGGCCGAGATCCCACGTGACGCCCACGCCGACCATGTTGCGCTTCAGATCGGACTTCGAAGCACCCGCGAACGCCGGGCTGCCCGCCGCGTTGTTGAAGCAGTTCGAGAGCTGACCGAGCGTCCAGCAGTCGTAGTCGAACTTCTCATACACGACGCCCACCTTGACCTTCGGGAACTGATAGCTGGCTGCGATTGACCACGCGTAGTCGTTCAGGTTGCGGCCGCGCGCCTGCTCGTTGTACTGGAACGCGCCGCCGATGACCAGTGGGCCGTTGTTGTAGAAGATGCCGCCGCTCCATACGCCGGTGTTCGGCGCCGCGGTGCTCGATCCGCCTTCGGTACCGCTACCCGGGCCGTTGCCGTACTGGAACTGGAGCTGGAAGCCCGAGAACACCGGCGAATCCCAACGCACCGAATTGCTGACGCGGTCGTCGAAGCCGCCGTTCGCCTTCGAGGTCCAGCCCTGCGCCCACAGCGACGAGGTTGCCATGATGCTGGTGAGCAGCGTTGGGTTGTCACCCCAGATCTCGTGGATGTTGTCGTACGGCGCGTGGAAGCGACCGATCCGGAACGTACCCCAGTTGCCTTGCAAGCCCACGAACGAATCGCGGCCTGCCAGCGTGCCCGTGCCGGAGTCGGGGCTGAGCGAGCTTTCGACCTGGAAGATCGCGTTCAAACCGCCGCCCAGCGATTCGGTGCCCCGCAAGCCGAAGCGCGAGGAGTTCGAGCTCACCCGGAACTGCTTCGGGTTCGTCGTGATACATCCGTTGACCGTTCCTGCGTTGTGACCGACGGTACACGATGCGGGTTGCACGATGCCTGGATACGGGTTGATGTAGGCACCGTTGACCCACTCGAAGTCCAGGTTAAGGCGACCGTACAGCGTGACGTTCGCGGTCTGCGCTTGCGCCAGCGGTGCGGCCAGCAGGCCCGCAATGGCGACAGCGACGAGTTTCTTGTTCATGGAGTCTCTCCTCTAGCGGATAAAATTGGCAAGAAAACCGTCTTTTGGGCTTGCCGTCGGAAACCTTCTCAGCGAACTCGAGAAGTTGGGCTCATTGTGCCAAACCGCCCGATGCCGAGGCAACGAAAAGTCCCGATGGGGGGAAGGCGACTGCATCGCTGTTGTTAAAACGCGACAGCGGATAGCGGTTGCTGGCTCGGTACCGGGCGAAAGACATGAGTCGTGTGAGACTTGAAAAACAGCCGCTAAACTCATGATCGGCATCGGAAAACCTGATCAGTTTTGCCTCGATACCCACTTGGCCCCGGGCAGCGGCGATTTTGTGGGGTTTTCCGGATTTGTCGGGCCGCGGAAAGCGAAAAATGCGCGCGCTGCGTTGAGATTGCAGCAAGCGGCGCGCATCGGGGTTCGATGAGCGCGTTGAACGCCTCTCCGTGGTTCGCGATGGCTGTCGCGGCAGGATTATCGGCGCTCGCGCTCGGCGCGCTGAGCTACGGCCGCGCGCACCTGCCGCACGACCATCCGGTCGATCGATCGCTGCATCGACGGCCGGTCTTGCGCGTGGGCGGGATTGCGATCTGGATCGGATTCGTACCGGTGGCGCTCGCGCTCCACGACAGATTCGAAGCGGGCGCGATATGGCTCGCCGCGTGGGCGGCAGTGACGGCAGTGTCGATCGCCGACGACTGGCGCGGCGTTCGCCCCGTCGTTCGGCTCGCCGTGCACGCGGCCGCGGCGCTCGCGATCTCGCTGGCAGTCTTCCGAAGCGATGCGCTCGGAGGATTTTCGCCGGGCGAGGGAATCATCGTCACCCTGGCGGCGTTAGCGATCGTCTGGTCGGCGAATCTGTTCAACTTCATGGATGGCAGCGACGGCTTGGCGGCCCTGATGGCTGCATGCGGTTTCGGTGCCTATGGCGCCGCGGCGCTGCATGCAGGCGAATCCGCCGATCTCTATCTCGCGCTCGCCGCGGCCACGCTGCCGTTTCTCGTCGCGAACCTGCCGCCGGCGCGCGTGTTCATGGGCGACGGCGGCTCCGTGCCGCTCGGATTTCTTGCCGCTGCATTCGGGCTTGCCGGCATCCGCGAGCACCTGTGGCCAAGCTGGTTTCCGCTGCTCGTGTTCCTTCCATTCATCGCTGACACGCTGCTGACGATGATCCGGCGCATGATCGCGCGCGAAAATCTTTTCCGCGCGCACAAGACGCATTACTATCAGCGTCTTCACCGAATGGGTGCCGGGCACGTGGGAACGTTGCTGTTCTACGGAGTTCTCGTCGCCGGCACCAGCGCTTCAGCGTACGTTGCGCTGGCGACTGACCCTGCGGCGGGCTGGCCGGTGCTGGGCGCATGGACGGTCGCAATCGGCGGGTTTTTCGCCGGCATTGATTATCATTGGCGCAGATGCTCACCAGGGCAGCGATGACAAAACCACCCAACTTCAGGGCCTGGCTCGCGCTCTGCCACGATCTCGCCGCCACCGCGCTCGCCTGGGCCGCGATGTACCTGGTGCGCTTCAATCTCGATTTCCGCGAGCCCTACCTCGCGGACATGGTGATCACGCTGGCGTGGATCCTGCCGCTGCAGGGGACGATCTTCGTAGCGTTCGGCCTGTACCGCGGGCTGTGGCGCTTCGCGAGCCTTCTCGATCTGCAGCGCATCGTATTCGCCGCGGGCCTCGGCGCACTGCTGATCCCGCTCGTGCTCGTGATGCTGCAGCTCCACTTCGTCGTGCCGCGCAGCGTGCT
>DASSGI010000358.1:0-7254 GCA_035857655.1 Casimicrobiaceae bacterium
GCCGAAGAACGCGGCAAAGCCGGCGACCGACAGCGCAAGCCAGCGCGGCCACGAGAGCTCGCGCGTCGTCGCCGCGACCGTCATGCCCGCCGCCAGGGCATTGCGCGCCCCTCGATCCAGCTCAACGCCACGGTCATCACCGCGGCGGTCACCGCAACCGACGCCATGCCAACGACGATCATCGCGGGAAAGATGTCGAGCGACGCCTGGTAGAGCACGTGGCCGAGGCCGGCGATCGCACCGATCAGCTCGCCGGCGACGAGCGTCGTCCAGCACGCCTGCAGCGACAGACGCAGCCCCGTGAAGATCATCGGCAGCGCGCCGGGAATCAGCACCTCGCGCACGAACATTGCGCGGGGGATGTTGAGCATCCGTGCGGCCTCGATCAGATACGGCTCGATCGAGCGCACGCCGCTGTAGCTGTTGATCACCGCCGGCACGAACGCGGCGAACCAGATGATCAGCACCTTGGCGGCGTCGCCGAGGCCGAGCCACACGATCGCGAGCGGAATCCACGCGAGCGGCGGAATCGGCCGAATCAGCAGGAACGTCGGATTGACGAACGCTTCGCACGCGCGGCTCGCACCCATCGCGAGCCCGAGCGGCACGCCGACGATCGCCGCCGCGGCGAAGCCCAGCAGCACCAGCTTGACGCTGTGCAGGACGTGCTCGGCGAGACGCGCGTCGGCATAGCCGGTGACGGCGATCTGGCGAAGCGCGTCCCACGTCTCGGCAGGCGACGGGAAACGCCCGGAGCTGATCGTATTCGTGAGCGTGGTCAGCGCGTACCACGCCGCTGCGAGCACGGCGAACGTAACGACGCCGACCCAGACGGGCCGGCGTTCGTGGCTGCGCGTCATCCGGCGCTCGAGCTCGCGCTCAGCTGACGCTCAATCGGCGCGATTCGCGAAGGCCTTCAGCTTCGGATCGGCGTCGACCATCTTCATGTATTCGTCGCTGATGAACTTGTTGGCCGCCGGCGCTTCGGGGAACGTGCCGTTCGCCTGCATGAACGCGCCGATCTTCGTGAACCAGCCGTCGACTTCGGAGGCGCCGCCCGACGGCCGATTCATGATCTTGAGCTGGCCCGCGAGGTCGTACGTCGGACGCGTCGTGAATTCCTTCTTCATCGACGCCTCGCTGATCGTCACGCCGCCCTGCTCGTAGAACTTCTTCATCATCGCGATGGCCTCGGGCTGGTGCGTGTTCAGCCATTTCCACGCGCGCAAGTAGACCGCAAGGAACTTCGCGACGTTCTGCGGCTGCTCCTTCGCGTAATCGGCGCGCGCGATCAGGGCGCCCGGTACTGCCGCGCCGGCATCCTGGCCCGAGCAGATCTGCTTGGCACCGGCCTTCTCCTCCATCGTGTACGTATTGGGCGCCCAGAGTCCGCCCAGGTCCGCATTGCCGCTCGACATCGCCGAGATGATCTCGGCCTGCCCCATGCTCTTGATCGTGACGTCGGCTTTCTTCAAGCCCCATTTCGCGAGACAAGATTGCACCGCGTAGTCGCCGGTCGAGTTCGCGGTCAGCACGATCGTCTGGCCCTTGATCGAGCCCGGATTCTTCACGAAGCCGTCGGCGGACTTCGCGGTGGCGAGCAGCGCGTTGCCGTACGACTCGTCGTTGGTGATGCCGATCGTCAGCAGGTTGTAGCGGACGGCGCCGAGCGTCGCTGGGACCGACCCGGTCCCCCCGACGTCCCACGACTTCGACGCCGATGCGGCGATCTGCGGCACGCCCGCCGGGAACGTGCTGAACACGGGCTTCAGTCCGACTTCGGCGTACCAACCCTTCTCGGCGGCAACGTAGAACGGCAACGCCCAGTAGAGCGCTGGCTGGTAGCTGACCTTGATCTCGGTGAGCTGCGGCGACTGCGCGCTCGCGCTCACGGCCGCGAGGCCGAGCGTGACGGCGGACGCAACTGCGGCGATGACTCTTTTCATGATGCGGCTCCTCCTCCGTGGTGGGTTGTTGGCGCCTCGCTGTCTGCGGGCTGCTGCTCATCTCGCAGCATCCGCCAGATGCGCGTGCGCAAATGCACGAACGACTCCTGGTCCATGACCTCCTCGGTGCGATCGAAGCGGTCCCAGTTCTCGCCTTCGCGCACCGGCGAGATGTCGACGATCTCGCGGATGCGGCCGGGCCGCCGCGTCATCACGACGACGCGGTCGGCGAGGTAGACCGCTTCCTCGACGGCGTGCGTGATGAACAGCACGGTGCGCGGATTGACGCGCGACAATTTGATCAGCTCCTCCTGCATCACCACGCGCGTCTGCGCGTCGAGCGCGCCGAATGGCTCGTCCATCAGCAGCACGTCCGGATCCAGCACATAGCTTCGCGCGATCGCGACGCGCTGCTGCATGCCGCCGGACAGTTGATGCGGATACGCCGACTCGTAGCCCTGCAGCCCCATCAGCTCTACCTGGTGCGCGATCCGTTCGCGGCGCGCCGCTTCCGGAAGCGCCTTGGCGCGCAGGCCGAAATCGATATTCTCGTGCACGGTCTTCCAGGGGAACAGCGCGAACTGCTGAAAGACGACGGCGCGGTCCGGCCCCGGGTGCGTCACCGGACGCCCGCCCACGGTGACCGAGCCTTCGGTCGGGAACTCGAGTCCGGCCGCCATGCGGAGGCACGTGGTTTTGCCGCATCCCGACGGGCCGACGACCGCGACGAACTCGCGATCCCGCACGGAGAAGGATACGGCGTCGAGCGCGGGAAAGAGGCGGCCGTCGCGCTCGAACACGCGGCTCGCGCGGTCGAACACGATGTCGCTCACCGCTTGCTCATCCTGCGGAAAAGCCGCCGTCGACGAAGATGGTTTGGCCCGTCACGTAGTCCGACGCGCGACTCGCGAGGAAGATCGCCGCGCCGGCGAGGTCGGGCATCTCGCCGTTGCGGCCGATGAACGTGCGCGCCGCGTTGCGCTCCCACAGGACCGGATCCGACGCGACCGGCGCCGTGAGCGGCGTCGCGAAAAAGCCCGGCGCGATCGCATTCGCGTTGACGCCCTTCGCCGACCAGGCCTGCGCCTGCGCGCGCGTGAGCTGCATCACTCCGCCCTTCGATGCGCCGTAAGGTCCGCTGTCGGCGAACGCGCGCACGGACTGCAGCGATGCGATGTTGATGATCCTCCCGAAGCCGCGCTCGATCATCGCGGGAACGAGCCGCTGCGACAGAAAGAATGGCGTTTCGAGGTTGAGCTTGAGCACCCGGTCCCAGTCGTCGCGAGTGACCTCGAGCATCGGCCTGCGCACGTTGACGCCGGCCGCGTTGACGAGGATGTCCGGTGCGCCGAAAGTCTGTGGAGCCGCCGTTGCGCAGTCATCGATCGCGTCGCGGTCGGCGAGGTCGGCGGCGAGCGTCGCGGCTTCGCCGCCGGCAGCGACGATTTCGTCGCGCGCTTCGTTGAGCTCGGTCTCGCGCCGCGCGACCAGCACGACACGCGCGCCCGCCGCGGCGAGCGCCCGCGCGATCGCGCGCCCGATGCCGGAGTTGCCACCGGTCACCAGCGCGATACGACCGTCGAGGGAGAAAAGCGACAGCACGCCGTCCGACGGCTGAGTACGCGGGACGTTCTCGGGATGGCCGCGCGGACGAGTATGACCCGAGCCAGCTCCGCTCATGTCGCCACCGGCTTGCCGCGGTCGAAGCGCTCGTCGGGGAAATACTTGTCGAGGCGGTCGTCGGCAGTGCGCGCGTGCGCTTCCATGCCTTCGAGTCGCGAGATTCGCGCGGTGACCTGCGCGATCGTCTTCGCCGCGCTGCGGTCCATCCGTTGCCAGGTCAGCGTCTTCATGAACTTGTGCACGGACAGGCCGCCCGAATAGCGCGCCGCGCCCTTGGTCGGCAGGATGTGGTTCGGGCCGGACGCCTTGTCGCCGAACGCGACCGTCGCCTCCTCGCCGAGGAACAACGAGCCATAGCAGGTGAGGCGCGCAAGCCACCAATCGAGATCGCGCGCCTGCACTTCGAGGTGCTCGGCGGCGTGGCGATCGGAGACTGCGGCGACTTCCTCGCGCGTGTCGCAAAGGATCACCTCGCCATAGTCGCGCCACGCTGCGCCGGCGGCGTCGCGCGCCGTCGGCGGTAACGCGGCGACAAGTGCGGGAACGCGGCGCATCACATCATCGGCCAGCGCGCGCGACGTCGTGAACAGCCACGCCGGCGATTCGTGACCGTGCTCCGCTTGTCCAACCAGGTCCGACGCGACGATCGCCGGATCGGCAGTGTCGTCGGCGATCACCGCGATTTCGGAGGGACCCGCGAAGACGTCGATTCCGACCTTTCCGAAGAGCATCCGCTTCGCCTCGGCGACGAACTTGTTGCCCGGTCCGACGACGATGTCCGCCGGCCGCCCCGTGAACAGGCCGAACGCCATCGCAGCGATCGCCTGTACGCCACCCAGCGTCATGACGACGTCGGCGCCCGCGACTTTCATCGCATATAGCACCTCGGGATGGACGCCTTCGCCCCTGTACGGCGTCGAACAGGCGACGACGGTCGGCACGCCGGCGGCCTTTGCCGTCGCGATGCTCATGTATGCCGAGGCAATGTGCGCGTAACGGCCGGTCGGCACGTAGCAGCCCGCGACGTTGACAGGTACCAGGCGTTGGCCCGCGGTAAGGCCGGGCCGCAGTTCCGTGGCGAATTCGTTGATCGATGCGCGCTGCGCTTCCGCGAAGCGCCGCACTTGCGCTGTCGCGAACTCGATGTCCTGCCGGACAGCGACCGGAACGTCGCACGTGCGCCGCTCGATCTCGGCGGGCGACACGACGATTTCGGCGTGCCAGTCGTCGAGGCGCGCTGCGTACTCGCGGACAGCCGCTTCGCCGCGCGCCTCGATGTCGGCGAGCATTACGCCCGCGACCTCGCGCGCGGTCGCCGATTCGGTTTCGGGCGTTTTGCTCGCCCGCTTCAGATATTCGGTAGCCATGGCTGCATTCTCTCTGGTCGACGCGAGACTAGCGATGTTGCGCCAAAAAGCCAAGTGCGGACTTTCAGCTCGGTGGCGAGGCCCACGAACCGGGTTCACCCATGGTGTCGGGGACAAGGCGTTTCATTGCCTTGCCGCAGCGTTAGCGACTATGATGGCCGCCCGACCTGAAGTCGCTGCAACAACAAGCATCGGAGGAGAAATGAGGCGTTTCGTTTCCACCCTGTGGGGCACGCTCGTTCCGTTCGTTCTTCTCGCGGTATCGCTGGCTGTGCTCGCGCAGGGCACGCCGCAGCGCGGAGGAACGCTGGTCATGGTCGTACAGCCCGAACCCCCGACGCTCGCTGCTTACCAGAGCACGTCGGGGCCGATCGGCCAGGTTTCGACCAAGGTTTACGAGGGACTGCTCGAATACGACTTCAACCTGAAGCCGATCCCCGGGCTCGCGAAGTCCTGGACCGTGAGCCCGGACGGCAAGACGATCACGTTCAAGCTGCAGGAAGGCGTCAAGTTCCATGACGGGCAGCCCTTCACCAGCGAAGACGTGAAGTTCAGCGTCCTCGACGTCCTGAAGAAGGTCCATCCTCGCGGCATCAACACGTTCCGCGCCGTGACGTCGATCGACACCCCGGATCCGCTTACCGCGGTGTTCCATCTCTCCGAGCCGGCGCCGTACATGCTGATGGCGCTGTCGGGGTATGAATCGCCGATCGTGCCCAAGCATGTGTTCGGGACCGGCGACATCGCCAATCATCCGAACGCCAACAAGCCGGTCGGCACGGGCCCGTACAAGTTCGTCGAATGGCAGAAGGGCCAGTACATGCGGTTCGACCGCAATCCCGACTACTGGAAGAAGGGACGCCCGTACCTCGACCGCGTCGTCGCGCGCTTCATCGCCGATGGCAGCACGCGTGCGGCAACGCTCGAGACGCAGGAAGCCCACATCGCAGGCTTCAGCGCGGTGCTGCCGCTCGACGTCAAGCGACTCCAGTCGCTGCCGCATCTCGCGGTCACGACGAAGGGCTACGAGATGCAGTCGCCGATCATCGAGCTCGACTTCAACACGACGAAGAAGCCGTTCGACAACGTCAAGGTACGGCAGGCGATTGCTTACGCGATCGACCGCAAGTTCGTCATCGACAACATCTGGTTCGGCTTCGGCAAACCCGCCACCGGCCCGATCAGCTCGAACTTCAAGGCGACCGGCATCTACACGGCGGACGTGCGCAACTACAACGTGCCCAACGGCATCGAGATGGCCAACAAGCTGCTCGACGAGGCCGGATACAAGCGCGGCGCCGACGGCAACCGCTTCGAGATCGTCCACGACGTCACGCCCTATGGCGAGGAGTGGCGGCGCTTCGGCGAGTACGTGCAGCAGCAGCTCACCAAGCTCGGCATCAAGGCGACGTTGCGCTACGAGGACGTCCCGACGTGGCTGCGGCGCGTCTATACGAACTACGACTTCGAGCTCACCAACAACTGGATCCAGACGCTCGCCGACCCGGCGATCGGCGTGCATCGCCTCTACAGCTCGAAATCGATCAAGCAAGGCACCGTGTTCGTCAACGACTCGCGGTGGTCATCGCCCGAGACCGACAAGCTGATGGACGACGCGACCGTCGAGACCGATCCGAAGAAGCGCGCGGCGCTGTACCACGACTTCGAGAAGAAGGTCGTCGACGCGAGCCCGCTCATCTGGGTGCTCGAGCTCGACTTCACGACGGTCTACAACAAGAAGGTGCACGACTGGCTCGTGAGCCCGCTCGGCCTGTATTCGTCCCTCGACCAGGCCTGGCTCGAGAAGTAGCACCGGCTCGACGGAGTCACGGGCAGTGCGGCCGACCGGCAAGGGCCTGCGGTACGTTCTTCGCCGCCTCGCGCTTGCGCTGCCCACGATCTTCACGATCGTCGTCCTCAATTTCGCGCTGCTACATCTCGCGCCTGGCGACGCGGCCGATGTGCTCGCCGGGGAAGCGGGTTCCGCCACGCCCGAATACATGGCGCAGCTGCGCCAGAAATTCGGCCTCGATCAGCCCCTCTACGTCCAGCTCGCCGTCTACCTCGAGCGAGTCGTCACGCTCGACCTCGGCTATTCGTTCCGCCACAACATGACGGTCACCGAGTTGATCGGCGCGCGCCTCGGCCCGACGCTGCTTCTGATGTTGACGGTCTTTGCGCTCTCGGTCGGGCTCGGCGTGCTTCTCGGCGCGATCGCCGCGCGCAACCTGAACCGCTGGCGCGACAACCTCATCTCGACGCTCGCCGTGCTCGCCTACGCGACACCCGTCTTCTGGGCCGGGCTGATGCTGATCGTC
>DASSGI010000359.1:0-9599 GCA_035857655.1 Casimicrobiaceae bacterium
CGCGTTGACTTAAGTCAAAGGGGGAGAAGGGCCGGGCGCTTACTGTAGCTGCCGACAAGCCCCGGCAATGAACCCGTACGTCGCCTTCCTTCTCTACCTGCTCGCGATCCTGGGGTTCGTGTTCGTCACGCTCGTGATGAATCGCTACCTCGGCCCGAAGCCCGCTGCGACGCCGCTGAAGATGGAGCCGTTCGAATGCGGCGCAACGCCCGTCGATCCCCGCAACACGAAGGCCGTGCCGATCAAGTACTACGGCGTCGCGATCGCGTTCATGCTGTTCGACCTCGAGACGGTGTTCCTCTTCGTCTGGGCGCTCGGGGCGCAACCGCTGACGGGATTCATGCTGTTCACGCTGTTCCTCTTCGCGTTCCTGCTGGTGCTGATCCTCCTGTACGTCTATCGCGTGCGCCTCATCGAGGCGGTGACCGAGTAGCGATGAACCGCGCGACGATACCCATTCGTCCGGCGAATGCCCCGACGCCCGCGTTCGAATACTTTTCGACGAAGAAGGACGAGTTCGTCGGCTGGGCGCGCAAGTTCTCGCTGTTTCCGTACCCGTTCGTCACCGCGTGCTGCGCGATGGAGTTCATGGCGGTGTCCTCGACCCCTTACGACACCGATCGCTTCGGCGCAGCGTTGCCGCGATTTTCGCCTCGCCAGTCGGATCTGCTGATGGTCGTCGGCACGCTCACGCACAAGCAGGCGCCGGTCCTGCTCAAGGTTTACGAGCAGATGTGCGAGCCCAAGTGGGTGATGGCGTTCGGCGCCTGCGCGACTTCCGG
Organism: Casimicrobiaceae bacterium; assembly: GCA_035857655.1. GTDB lineage: Bacteria > Pseudomonadota > Gammaproteobacteria > Burkholderiales > Casimicrobiaceae > CAIWHR01. The sequence continues at coordinate 783 of DASSGI010000359.1, forward strand.
CGGCTTCTACCAGAACTACGCGGCCGTTCCCGGCATCGACAAGATCATCCCCGTCGATGTCTACGTGCCGGGCTGCCCGCCGCGGCCAGAAACCGTCATCGACGCGATCATGAAGCTGCAGGATCGCATCGGCCGATCGCATCATCCGATCGTCACGAAGAGCTTCTAGGACCCAGCATGACCGTCGATATTGTCGAGCGGATCGGGGAGGAAGCGGCGCGCGCCGGGGGGGCCACGACGACCGCGCATGGCATGGCGGTTGTCACGGTCCCCCCGGAGACGCTGCTTGCGGTGGTCCGCCGGCTGAAAGCGGAGCTTGCGTTCGACCTGCTGCTCGACGTTACCGCCGTCGACTGGCCGCAGCGGACGCCGCGCTTCGACGTCGTCTACCACTTCTACTCGACGACGCACCATCTGCGGGTGCGCGTGAAGACTGTCGTCGCCGACGCGGAGCCCGCCGTCGACTCGCTCGTGTCGCTGTACGGCTCGGCGGCTTTCGCCGAGCGCGAATGCCACGACATGTACGGCATCGAGTTTCGCGGCAACCCGGACCTGCGGCCGATTCTCCTCTACGAGGGCTTCGTCGGGCATCCGCTCCGCAAGGACTACCCGAAGCTTGCCGAGCAGCCGCTCGTGCCGTATCGGACGGAGCGCGCGTGAGCCCGCAGGGCCGCTCCCAAGGGCGAACAACCCCCCAGCGCGGAGCGCGGAGGGTAGTCCAGTGACGCCGCCGTTCGACTCCGGCCTTCCGAATCCCGTCCGTCCGGCGTTCGAGCGCGGGGTGCGCGACGACGCAGTCATCGTCAACATCGGCCCGTCGCACCCGGCGACGCACGGGACGATCCAGGTGATCGCGATGCTCGACGGCGAGAAAGTCGAGCGCGTCGACGTCCACTGCGGCTACCTCCACCGCGGCTTCGAGAAGGAGTGCGAGGATCACACGTGGCACAACCTGATCCCGTACGTCGATCGCCTCAACTACTGCTCGGGCCTCGTCAACGATTTCGCGTATTGCGAGGCTGTCGAGACGTTGATGGGCGTGGAGATCACGCCGCGCTGCCGCTACCTGCGCACGCTGCTCTCGGAGTATTCGCGGATCGCCGATCACCTGACCTGCATCGCCGCGTCGCTGATGGAGCTCGGCGCGATGACGGCGTTCCTGTACATGGTGATGATCCGCGACTACATCTACGAGCATCTCGCGGACCTCACCGGCGCGCGCGTCACCTACTCGTACGGCCGGATCGGCGGGCTCGCGCGCGACCTTCCCGACGGTTGGCTCGAGCGGCTCGCCGAGATCCTCGACCAGTACGAGATGTTCGTCGCGCGGATCCACGGGCTCATGGATCGCAACCGGATCTTCATCGACCGCACGCGAAACGTCGGCGTGATCTCGACGGCGGACGCGATCAACTGGGGATTCACCGGCCCGATCCTGCGCTCGACGGGGGCGCCGCGCGACCTGCGCAAGGACGCTCCGTATCTCGCCTACGCCGAGCTCGATTTCGACGTTCCCGTCGGGATCAACGGCGACAACTACGACCGCTACTACGTGCGGATGCGCGAGATGGACGAGTCGGTCTACATGATCCGGCAGCTGATCGACATGCTTCCGCAAGGCCCGCTGAACGTCGACGACCGCCGCTGCACGTTCCCCGACAAGACACTGGTCTACACCGAGATCGAATCGCTGATCAACCACTTCAAGCTTGTCATGGACGGCCCGGTCGTTCCGCCCGGCGAAGTCTATACGGCGCACGAAGCGCCGAACGGCGAGCTCGGGTTCTACCTCGTGAGCACGGGTGGCGGGACACCGTACAAGGTGCACGTCCGCAGCCCGAGCTTCGTCCACATGGGCGGCGTGCATCGGCTGCTCGAGGGCTACCAGCTCGCCGACATCATCCCGACGTTCGGGTCCGTCAACATGATCGGCGGCGAGTGCGACCGCTAGCGAGCCTCACGATGAAGCACCTGATCCCCGAGTTCGAGAAGATGCGCGCGCGCTATCCGAAGGGATTCGAGTCCTCGCTCGTGCTTCCGTGCCTGCGCCGCATCCAGGAAGACCGCGGCTTCGTCGCCGATGAAGACATCGACGGCGTCGTCGCGTATCTGGGTGTCCCGCGGATCCAGGTCGAGGAGGTGCTGAGCTTCTACGGACAGTTCCGTCGCAAGCCGATCGGGCGCTGCCATTTGCAGGTGTGCCGCAATTTGTCGTGCTCGCTGATGGGCGCCGAGCGGATCCTCGACCATTTGTCGAAGCGCCTTGGCGTCGCACCCGGCGAGACGACGGCCGACGGCCGCTACACGTTGTCGACGGTCGAATGCCTGGCCGCGTGCGGGACGGCGCCCGTGATGATGGTCGACGAGGCGTACCACGAGAGCCTGACGCCCGACAAGATCGACGCGCTGCTGAAGGCGGTGCCCTAGCGATGGCAAACCTGGAAAACCGCCGCCTCCTGATGACGTTCCCGGTCACCGCGACGTCGCACACGCTGGCCGAGTATCGCGAGCGCGGCGGCTACACGGCGCTCGAGAAGGCGCTCACCGCGATGACGCCGCAGAAGGTCGTCGCCGAGGTGACGGCGTCGGGGATCCAGGGGCGCGGCGGCGCCGCGTTCCCGATGGGCCGCAAGTGGGCGGTCGTACAGCCGAACGACGGCGTGCCGCACTACCTGTGCGCTAACGCCGACGAGGGCGAGCCGGGAACGTTCAAGGATCGCTGGATCCTCGAGTTCGCGCCGCACCTGCTGCTCGAGTCGATGCTGATCGCCTCCTACGCGCTGCAGGTCCGCAACGCGTTCGTCTACATCCGCGGCGAGTTCGACGGGCCGTATCGGCGGCTCGCCGGCGCGCTCGAGGAAGCGTACGACGCCGGCTACTTCGGCACGGGAATCCTCGGCACCGACTTCGCGTGCGACCTCGTCGTCTATCGCGGCGCAGGCTCCTACGTCTGCGGCGAAGCGTCCGCGCTCATCACGTCGATCGAGGGCAAGCGCGGCTATCCGCGCAATCGGCCGCCGCGACTGACCGTCCGCGGCCTCTACCAGAAACCCACGGTGATCAACAACGTCGAGACGCTCTCGAACATCGCCTGGATCGTGCAGAACGGCGGCGAAGCGTTCAAGAAGATCGGCCACGCGAAGGATCCCGGGACGCGGCTGATCTCGATCTCGGGGCATATCGCGCGCCCCGGCGTCTACGAAATCGAATGCGGCTACCCGTTCGCCAAGTTCATCTTCGACGATTGCGGCGGCGGTCTCGAAGGACGGCCGATCAAGGCGATCATCCCCGGCGGCATTTCGACGAAAGTGCTCACCGGGAAGGAGATCGAGAACCTCACGCTCGACAATCCGTCGCTGACTGCCGCCGGCTCGTCGATGGGCTCGGGCGGGATGGTCGCGATCGGCGAGGGCACGTGCATGGTGCGGCTGCTTCAGGTGCTGCTGCGGTTCTACCACCACGAGTCTTGCGGCCAATGCACGCCGTGCCGCGAGGGAATGGGTTGGCTGCACCGGATCATCGATCGCATCGTCGCCGGCGAGGGCCGCCCCGAGGACATCGAGCGCCTCTACCAGATCTCGGCATGGAACGACGGGACGACGATCTGCGGAATGGGCGACGCCGCCGGCTACGCGACGAGCGGAATCCTCAACAAGTTTCGCGACGAGTTCGAGTACTGGATCGAGCACAAGCGGTCGCGCAACGACGGAGCGCTGGAATGCCCGAGATTTTCATAGACGGCAAGGCGATCCGCGCCGAGCGCAACCAGACTGTGATCGAGGCGGCGCGCGCGAACGGGATCGAGATCCCGTATTTCTGCTGGCATCCGGAGCTTTCGATCGCCGGCAACTGCCGGATCTGCGCGGTGCAGGTCGAAGGCAGGAGCTGGGTCGAGATCGCGTGCAACATGCCGGTGTCCGAAGGCTTGCGCGTGCTCACCGATTCGGACGCGGTGCGCGCGTATCGCAAGTCGATCATGCAGCTGATGACACTCAATCACCCGGTCGACTGCGGGATCTGCGACAAGGCCGGCGAGTGCACGTTGCAGGACTATCACTACCGCTACAACGGCGAGCCGTCGATCTCGCGCGACCCGAAAGTGCGCTCGACCAAGTTCCATCCGCTCTCCGAGCGGATCATCCTCGACAACGAGCGCTGCATCCTGTGCTCGCGCTGCGTGCGCTTCACACGCGAGATATCGAAGTCGAACGCGCTCGGCATCACGCAGCGCGGCGACACCTCGCTCGTTCGGGCGGCCGAGGACGGCGCGCTCGACGCCGATCCCTATTCGGACAACATCGTCGACCTCTGTCCGGTCGGCGCGCTGCTGTCCCGCTCGTTCCTCTACCAGGCGCGCGTCTGGTACCTGAAGCCCACGCCTTCCGTCTGTCCCGGTTGCGCGCGCGGCTGCACGGTGAACGTCTGGCACCGCAAAGCGGAATGGAAGTTGAATGCGCTGGACCCGTGCAGGAACGTGAGGATCGAGCGCGTCACGCCGCTCGAGAACGGCGAGGTCAACGGTCCCTGGATCTGCAACAAGGGGCGCGACCTCGCGCGGGTCCTCGAGCGTCCGCGCGCGCTGCAGTCGATGGCGCGGGGCGAGCGCATCGATCTCGAAGCTGCGATCGACGCCGCCCGCCGGCTGATCGAGGACGCGAAGCATCCGGTCGCACTCGTGTCGACCTGGGGCTCGAACGAAGAGCTCGCGGCGCTCGAGCGCGCGCTTCCCGACCGCTTCGCTGCGCTCGTCAAATCGGACTGGCTGCAGCAGGCGGATGAGCGCGGCGACGACGACCTTCTCATCCGTGCCGACAAGAATCCGAACCGGGCGGGGGCATTGGCGTTGTTCCCGCACGAGGATCACGGCGTCCATCCGCTGCCGCCGAACACCGACCTCGTGCTGGTCTGGGGTGAAGGCTTCGACTTCGCGCGCGTTCCGGCCGGCGCCAGGACGATTTTCGCGAGCTCGTTCGAGCATCCGTCGGTCGCGCGCGCCGATGTTTTCATTCCGGTGAGCATCCAGACCGAGCGCAGCGGCCACTACACGAATTTCCAGGGCGTCGTGAGCGCGTTCTCCGCATGCTTCCCGAAGCCCGCGTCGGTCGCCGACGCCGAGGTCCTGTTTGCCGCGATCGCGGTGAAGGAAGGCACGCCCGCATGATCCAGGATCTGGTCGTCACCGCCATCTTCGTCGGCTACGCCGTCGCGGTTCTGCTGCTCTTCGGAACCGTGCTGACGTGGGTCGAGCGCAAGCAGGCTGCGATCATGTCCGACCGCATCGGCGCGAACCGGGCATACGTCCGCATCCCGTTCACGCAGATCAAGCTGGTATGGCTCGGGCTGTTCCACGGGCTCGCCGACGGCATCAAGATGATGCTGAAGGAGGATTGGAGGCCCGATTCCTACGACCGCTTCGCCTACGCTCTGGCGCCGTGGGTCGTGTTCACGCCGGTGCTGCTGGTGTTCGCCGTCATCCCTTTCGGCGGGACGCTGGTGCCGTCGACGCTCCTGCAAAGCCTGCCGTCCGCGGCCGCGTGGTTCGGCGATCGCGCGTATCCGATGCAGATCGCGCGCGTCGACGCCGGGCTGCTCGTGGTTTTCGCATTCGGTGGCCTGACGATCATCGGGACGATGCTCGCCGGATGGTCGTCGTCGAACAAGTTCTCGCTGCTGGGCGCGTTGCGGGCCGGCTCGCAGATGATTTCCTACGAGCTGATCATGGGTCTCACCGTGCTCGGCCTGATCCTCATCTACGGCTCGGTCGACCTCGATGCAATCGCGCGCGAGCAGTCGGGGGTCGTGCTCGGCGTGCTTCCCGCATGGGGGATCTTCGTCCAGCCGTTCGCGGCGATTCTCTTCATGACCGCGGCGATCGCCGAGAACAAGCGCATTCCTTTCGATCTTCCGGAGGCCGAGTCGGAGCTCATCGCCGGCTATTTCACCGAGTACAGCGCGATGAAGATGGGACTCTTCATGTTCGCCGAGTTCATCGAGATCGCGATCATCGGCGCGCTGTTCACGACACTGTTCCTCGGCGGCTACAACCTCCCGTTCATGACCGACGACGGATTCGTGCTGCCCGGCGGGCGCGAGATCGCGGTTGCGCACGGCGTGGTCGTCCTGATCCAGCTCGTCGTGTTCCTCGTCAAGGTAATGCTGGTCTCGAGCTTCCAGATCTTGGTCCGCTGGACGCTGCCGCGCTTCCGGTGGGACCAGCTGTTGCGCTTCGCGTGGAAGTTCATGTTCCCGCTCGCGCTCGCGAACCTGTTAGTCACCGCGATCGTCGTCTGGGCGCTCGAGCGCTGAAGCCGCCACGCCGCTCATGAAGCCCTACGCGCGCAAGCAGTACTGGAACAAACCCACGATGGGATGGTGGGAGCGCGCGTATCTGTTCGAGATTCTGCGTGGGCTCGCGATCACCGGCGGGATCTTCATGAAGAACATGGGGCGCTGGATGACGCTGCGCAAAGGCGCGCTGACGACCTATTACCCGGAGGAGACGCGCTCGGACTACGCGCGGCACAACCGCGGCAAGCACATCTTGACGCAGCGGCCCGACGGGCGTCCGCAGTGCATCGCATGCAATCTCTGCGCGACGGTCTGCCCGGCGAAAGTCATCGAGATCGAAGCGGCGCTCGATCCGGACGATCCCGTGCATCCGAAATACCCGGCGCGCTTCGAGATCGACTACTCGCGCTGCATCTTCTGCGGGCTGTGCGTCGAGGCGTGTCCCGAGGACGCGATCCGCATGGTGAAGGAGGTTCCCGAGCTCCCGGGCTTCGATCGTCACGACATGTGGCTCACGCTCCCCGAGCTCCTTTCCTGGAATCCGCGGAGAGACGTCGCGAAGCCCTATCCCGCAAAACGCGCCTCGGGCGCGACGAAAGGGACGAACGCATGATCGAGACGCTGTTGCTGTGGCTCTTCGCCGGCACGGCGCTCGCGGCCGCGGCGCTGATGCTGGTGCTGCGGCACCCGATGCGCGTCGCGCTCGCGCTGTCGGCGACGATGCTGTCGCTCGCCGGCGTCTACGCGCTCCTCGGCGTGCATGTGATCGCAATCTTCCAGGTGCTGATCTACGTCGGCGCCGTCATGGTGTTCATGGTGTACGCGATCATGCTGCTCGACGTCCGCGATTACTCGTTCACGCGCCGTTTCTCGTGGCTGCTGCTGCCCGGCGCGGTCGCAGCCGTGGCTTTCGTCGCGATTCTCGCGCACGGGCTGTGGCAGGGGCTTCCCGAGGCGGCGAGCGGAGGAGGGGGCGCTCTCTTCGGCGTCAAAGGGTTCTCGATCGAATTCCTGAACGAGTACTGGCTGCACTTCGAGCTCGTCTCGGTGCTGCTGGTCGCGGCGGTCGTAGCAGCGCTCGCGGTGCTCGAAGTGGGACGGCGTCGTCGTGGATAGCGTGCAAATGCTCATCGCGGTGTCCGCGTCGCTCTTCGCGCTCGGACTCCTCGGCGTGATCGCGCGCCGCAACGTTCTCGTCATGCTGATGTGCATGGAGCTGATGCTGAACGGCGTGAACCTGAGCCTCGTGACCTTCGCGCAGCAGACCGCCTCCGCGGCTGGGGCGGTGCTGGTCTTCCTCGTCTTCGTCGTCGCCACCGCCGAGATTGCGATCGCGATCCCGATCGTCCTCCTGCTCGTCCGGCGCAAGGCGGTTCTCGACCTCGACGCCTACGCGGATCTCAAGGGATAAGACGTGAGCCAGCTTCTCACCGTGATCGTCCTTCTGCCTTTGGCGGGGTTCCTGCTGAACGGGCTCGCCGGCAACCGCCTCGGACCGCGCTTCGTTTCGACGGTCGGCTGCGGCCTGCCGATCGCGGCATTCGCAGTGGCGGTCAAGTGCTTTCTCGACCTGCAGGCCACCGGAGGGGCGCCGCGCATCGATCTCGCTTACTCGTGGCTCGTCGCGGGCGACGACAAATTCGAGATCGCGTTCTATTTCGACCGGCTCGCCGCGGTGATGGCGCTGATCGTGACCGGCGTCGGCTCGCTGATCCACGTCTACTCGATCGGGTATATGAAAGGCGACAGGAGCTATGCGCGCTACTTTGCATACCTCAATCTCTTCCTGTTCTTCATGCTGCTGCTCGTCCTCGGGCGGTCGCTGCTCGTGCTCTTCGTCGGGTGGGAGGGTGTCGGCCTCGCCTCGTATCTGCTGATCGGCTTCTGGTTCGAGGATCCCGACAAGGCGCGCGCCGGCAAGAAGGCGTTCATTACGAACCGGATCGGCGACGCCGGGTTCCTGCTCGGGATGTTCGTCATCTACCAGGCGCTCGGCACGCTCGACATGGACCGGGTCAACGCGGCGTTCGCCGCAGGAACTCCCGCGGTGTCGGCGAGCCTCGTCGGCATCCTCCTGTTCATCGGCGCGACCGGGAAGTCGGCGCAGATCCCGCTGCACGTGTGGCTGCCCGACGCGATGGCCGGGCCGACGCCGGTGTCTGCGTTGATCCACGCGGCAACGATGGTCACGGCCGGCGTCTATCTCGTCGCCCGGATGTCGGGAATCTACATGAACGCGCCGGAAGCGAGCGCGCTCATCGCCGCGATCGGCGCCGCGACCGCATTCTTCGCCGCGACGATCGCTGTCGTGCAGACCGACATCAAGAAGGTGCTCGCGTATTCGACGATCTCGCAGCTCGGGTTCATGTTCGTCGCCGCCGGCGTCGGCGCCTACGGGGTCGCGATCTTCCACCTGTACACGCACGCGTTCTTCAAGGCGTGCCTGTTCCTGGGTGCGGGCAGCGTGATCCACGCGACGAGCGGCGAGCAGGACATCCGGAAGATGGGCGGGCTCGCGCGCAGGATCCC
>DASSGI010000360.1:0-2137 GCA_035857655.1 Casimicrobiaceae bacterium
CGGTCTCGTGGACGGTGCCACGGGTGAGCACAACGGTCTTCCCGTCGAGATCGCGGATCGAGCGGATGTTGCTGCCGCGGCGGACCATGAGCTTCGTCCCCGTGACGAACATCGTCGGCGAAAAGGCGACCGTCTTGCGCCGCTCGGCGTTGTTCGTCGACGAACCGCATTCGAGGTCGATCGCGCCGGACGTCACCATCTCGAAGCGGTTCTCCGGCGTGACCGGCTTGAATTCGACATTGACCTCCCGGTCGACCTCGCGCGCGATCGCCTCGACAACGACTTCGCAGATGTCGAGCGAATAGCCGATCGGTTTGCCCTTTGCGTCGAGAAATGCGAACGGCGGCGAATTCTCGCGATACCCGACACGCAAGACGCCGGTCGACTGGATTCGCTTCAACGTCGGCGACGACCAGCGCTCGATCGCCGGACCCGCCGGCTGCGCAACTGCCGCAGGCGCGAGGAGGAGCATCGCCGTCGCGCCGAGGCCGGCCGCGCACCAGAAAAGAGCGCGCCGACGGCGTGCGTCCATCGCGCCGTGGGCTTCTCCTGCGCTCGACAGCCAAAACCCGCGTCGCGCGGCGCGCATCATCGACCTCCTCCATGCCGACACACCGCGCATTCTGCCGCTCGAACGGGGGCGCTGCCAAGAGTCCGGTGGCATGCGCATTGCCGAAAGAATAGACTTCATCGAACAGACGATCGAACAGGATTTCCATGAGCACTTCGACGCAAGCACCTGTTTCTCGCGGCGCGCTCGACGGCGTGCGCGTGATCGAGATGGGGCAGCTCATCGCCGGGCCGTTCGCCGGAAAGATGCTGGGCGAGTTCGGCGCCGACGTCATCAAGATCGAACCCCCCGGCTCCGGCGATCCGCTGCGCGGCTGGCGGCTGATCAAGGACGGCACTTCGGTGTGGTGGCAAGTGCAGTCGCGCAATAAGCGCTCGATCGCGCTCGACCTGCGCGTCCCTGAAGGGCAGGAGATCGCGCGCAAGCTGATCAAGGAAGCGGACGTGCTGATCGAGAACTTCCGGCCCGGCACGCTCGAGCAATGGGGAATGAGCTACGAAAAGCTCGCGGAGACCAATCCGGGCCTCGTGATGCTGCGGATCTCCGGCTACGGTCAGAGCGGCCCCTATCGCGATCTTCCCGGTTTCGGTGCGATCGGCGAAGCGATGGGTGGGCTGCGCCACCTGACCGGCGAGCCGGGTCGCGTCCCGGTACGTTGCGGCGTCTCGATCGGCGACACGCTGGCGGCGCTCCACGGAACGATCGGCGTGCTGATCGCGCTGTGGCATCGCAAGGTCAACGGCGGCAAGGGCCAGGTCATCGATGTTGCGTTGACCGAAGCGACGTTCAACGTGATGGAGAGCCTGCTGCCCGAGTACAGCGTGTTCGGCGTCGTTCGTGAAGCCGCGGGCAGCGCGTTGCCCGGCATTGCCCCGTCGAACGCTTATCGCTGCGCCGACGGCTTCGTGCTGATTGCCGGCAACGGCGACAGCATCTTCAAGCGGCTGATGGAGACGATCGGCCGCAAGGACCTCGCGAACGACCAGGGTCTCGCCAACAATGCCGGCCGCGTGGTTCGTGTCGCGGAGATCGACGGCGCCATCGAAGCCTGGACGCAGACGCGCACCGTCGCAGAGATTCTCGACATCCTCGGCAAGGCAAGAGTGCCGGCCGGCAAGGTCTATACGGCGAAGGACATCGACGAGGATCCGCATTTCCGTGCCCGCGGGATGATATTGCGGCAGGCCACGCGCCAGGGCTATGAGCTCGACGTCCCCGGTATCGTTCCCAAGCTGATGGGAACGCCCGGAACCGTTCGACTCGCGGCGCCCGCGCTCGGCGAAGACACCGACGCCGTGCTGCGCCAAAGCGGGTATTCGAGCGAGCAGATCGCAGCGTTGCGCGGCAAAGGCGTTGTCGCGTGAGCGCGCAGGGCCGCTCCCGGGCGCGAACTGCCCCGAAGCGCGAAGCGCGGAGGGTAGTCCAATGACCAGGGAGCGCGGGATGAACGTCTGGAGCGGTACCGGCAAACGAATCTACATGCAGGAGGTCGGAACGCGCGACGGCCTGCAGAACGAAGAAGCATTCGTGGCGACCGGCGACAAGATCGCGCTCGTCAACGCGCTG
>DASSGI010000361.1:0-11664 GCA_035857655.1 Casimicrobiaceae bacterium
ACGCCGACTTCGCCCGGCGCATCGCGCTGCTCGACGGCCGCATTCCGCCGGGCGTCGAGGTGTTCGCGGTGAACGCGCTCGATGCCTCCACGGTGCGCGCACTGGACGGCTATCTCGGTCGCGGCCAGACGCTCGTCCTGCTTGGCTCGTCGGGCGCCGGCAAGTCGACGCTGACGAACACTCTGCTGGGCGATGCGGTGCAGGACACCGGCCCAGTGCGCGCGCACGACGGACGCGGGATGCACACGACAACGTCTAGGTCGCTGCATCGGCTGCCCGGCGGCGCATGCGTCATCGACACGCCCGGCCTGCGCACGCTCCGTCCGGATGTCGACGAAGCTTCGCTTGCGGCGACTTTCGAAGATATCGATGCTCTCGCGGCGCGGTGCCGGTTCCGCGATTGTGCGCACGAGCAGGAACCGGGTTGCGCAGTACGCGAAGGCATCGGCGCCGATCGGCTGCGCAACTACCACAAGCTGCTGCGAGAGATGCGCCGCGACACGCTGACGGCGCTCGATCGACAGCGTCAACGGGCCGTATGGAAAGCGCGCAGCAGAGGAGCGGAGATACGGCTCCGGGCCAAGCGCGGCGAATGAGTCAGCGCTTCGCGACTTCGACCTTCGCGTCGCCGTCGACGAGCTTGGTGCCGTGCTGGTCCTCGCACCACACGTCGATCGTGTAGAGGACGCTTCCGTTCGGCTGCGCCGCTCTCTCTCGGATCTTGCCCTTGACGTGCAGCTCGACACCCATGTTCGTCGGCTTGATGTACTTGGTGCGCAGCTCGCCGCGCTCGATGTAATCGATGCCGAACGCGCCGACTAGCATCTCCGAGCACCAGTTCGTCATGATCATCCCGTCGGCGTTGACGGTCGCGAAGCCTTCGCTCTTCGCGAATTCCTCGTCGGTGTGGATGTTGGAGCCGACCTGCCGCAGCTCGTTGGTGGCAGCCGACAGCATCGCGCTGTCGTACCACTCGATCCGCTGCGTCGTGATCGTCCGCACCGGTCCCGGAATCGGGTCGCCGACGTCGAAGCTCGGTTTGCCGCTCACTTTGCCTCTCCTTCGGGCCGATAGCGCAGCACGGTGAGGTCGTTGTACGTCGTCACGAGCCGCCCGTCCGACGTCCGGACTTCGAGGTAGTACCAGAGGTAAGGCCGGCCGCGCTTCATGTACTTGTCGACGATGTGGCCCGTCACGACGACTTTTTCCCCGACGTATGCGGCGCTGTGGTGCTTCGCGTGGTATTCGTAGTGGACACGCGCGTCCGGCCCCTTCATTCCCGCGACACGCTTCTCCTTGTCACAATTCACTTCGAGGATCCGCATCTTGTCGACATGGATCATCGTCGGCGGGCGCATCTGCCGGCCCGCCGGATTGCGCGCGGAGTGAAAGTATTCGCTCGTCTCCTCGGTTCCGTGCGCGTACTCGGTGCACATGAACGAGGTGATCACGTACTCGACGGGCTTAAAAACGTCGCCCTTCTCGAGGTCGCTGATGTATCCGCCGAGCATCGTTCGAACTCCTCTCCAGGCTCGTGAATTGACACTGCTCGATTGAAGGCGCTACTCGATCGACTGGCACTACTCGAGCTTGATGCCGGCCGCCTCGACGGTCTTGCGCCACATCGCCGTTTCTTCGTTGAGGCGCTTCAGCGTCTCCTGCGGGCCGTCGCCGACCGTCTGGAAACCGAGCTTCCGGTACTGCTCCTTGATCTTCGGATCGTTGAGCGCTTCCTTGAGCGCGCGCGCGAGCTTGTCGACGATCGCAGGCGGCGTGTCCGATCGCACGTACGCTCCGATCCACTGCGGGACGAGACCGCCGTAGCCGCTTTCGCTCATCGTCGGCACGTCCGGCACGAGGAACCAGCGCTCGGCGCTGCCGACGGCGATGATCCGGATCTTGCCGTCCTGGATCATCCCGATCGATCCCGGAAGCGTGTCGAACGAGGCCTGAATCTCGTTCGTCAGCAGCCCGCGCAGCGTCGCGCCGCCATCGAGATAGGGAACGAACACCATCTTGACGCCGTTCTCAAGCTGGAACTGTTCGCCGCGCAGATGGCCCGACGACGCGATACCCGACGCGCCGTAGTTGAGCTTCCCGGGACGCCCCTTCACATACTCGACGAATTCCTTGACGTTATTGACGGGAAGCGACGGATGGACGAGCAGCACGAACGGCGTCTCGTCGATCGTGACGAGCGGCGTCATGTCCTTCAGGAAGTTGTACGGCAACCGCGGCTTGAGCGGCGGCTCGCTGGTGATGACATTCGTATGGATCAGCACCGTATAGCCGTCGGCGAGCGCCCGGACCGCGTACTCGGTGCCGATCGAGCCGGCGGCGCCCGACTTGTTCTCGACGACGACCGGCTGACCGAGGATCTCGGCCGCGCGCGCCGCGAGAATGCGCGCCGTCGGATCGACGGTCCCGCCCGGGCCGTAGGGCACGACGAATTTGATGGGCCGATCAGGAAATGTGCCCTGCGCCGCAGCGTCGCTCATGCACGCGATCGCGATCAGCGCTGCAGCGGCCAGATCGAGAGCTCGTCTCCACGTCATCGGCGCACCTCGGCTCGGTCGTATCGGCGAAACCGGTTCAAGCCGCGATTTGTACATCGGCGGCGCCGTCGATACAAGTGGCAGGAAAGGAAGCGGGAGAATCGGGTTACCGCGAACGCCCCGGATTTCGTGATCGACGGCGCACGGGATAACATCTCCCCTCGAATGGAGACGCCAAGGAGCAGGATGTGAGCGGAATCGTCGTCGAGTCGAGCGATCGGGGTGTCGCGACGATCTGGCTCGACAACCCGAAGCATCTCAACGCGCTCTCCGACGCGATGATCATCGGCCTGTGCGAGGAGATGCCGCGTCTTGCCGAGGACGCGGCCTGCCGCGCGATCGTCCTGCGCGGCCGCGGCGGCGTCTACTGCGCGGGGCGCGACCTCGGCGACCTGAAGGCGCTGCAGAGCGCCGGCGCGGATGCGGTCGCAAGAATGTACGGCTACATGCGCGCGATGAACGAGGCGATCTATTTCTCGCCGGTTCCGGTGATCAGCGTCGTCGAGCGCTACGCGCTCGGCATCGCGACGATGCTCGTCAGCTGGAGCGACATCGCGCTCGCCGAGGAAGGCGCTCTTCTCGGCTATCCCGAGGTGCAGCACGGGATCACGCCCTTTGGGGCGATCCCGACGATGCTCAACACGATGAGCCAGAAGGCGATGCTCGATCTGCTCATCACCGGCCGCAAGGTGAGCGCCGCGGAAGCGCTGCGGCTGGGACTCGTCAGCCGCGTCGTCCCGGCGGGCGAGCTCGCGAAAGCGCTCGACGGCGTTCTCGACGACATCTTTCGAGGAAGCGCCGCCGCGATACGCAAGTCGAAGGCGTTCGTCCGCGAATGCGAGACGCTCGGGTATCGTCAGGGCATTGCGGCCGCGGCCGACAAGCATACCGCCGGCATCGGGATGCCCGAGATGCGCGCGGGGGTGGCGGCATTCGTCGAAAAGCAGAAGGCGAAGCGATCGTGACGTGTGTTTCGCGGGCGCCCGCAGGCCCGGGCGCGTTCATCGACGTCGGACCGATCCTCGATCCGACGTCCATCGCGGTCATCGGAGCATCGGATCAGCCGGGAAATCTCGGCGGCGACACCGTTCGGCGCCTGCGGAGGTTCAAGTTCCCGGGCGAAGTCTGGCCGGTCAATCGGACCGCTGCCACCGTCGCCGATCTGCGCAGCTACGCGCACGTCTCGGAACTCCCGCATGCGGCGGAGCTCGCGATCATCGCCGTCCCGGCAGCGGCGCTGATGAGCGTGATCGGCGAATGCGTGGACGCCGGAATTCACCATGGAATCGCGTATGCGGGTGGATTGGCCGACGCCGGCGCCGAAGGCGCCGAGCTGCAGCGCACGCTCGCCGCACTGTGCCGCGACCGAGGGTTCACGCTGTGCGGTCCCAATTGTGTCGGCGTGATCAACGCGGTAACGCCCGTCACCGCGACGTTCTCGACGGCGCTCGCCGAAATGGACGCGCTTCGCCCCGGCGTGATTTCGCTCGCCGGCCAAAGTGGCGGCATCGCGACGACGGCCTTCTCGATGATCCAGCAAGCCGGATTCGGCTTCCGCTACCTCGTGAGCAGCGGCAACGAAGCGGCCGTGAGCTTCGCCGATTATCTGTACGCGTTCGCGCAGGACGAGGGCACGCAGATCATCGCCGGCTATCTCGAAGGCATTACCGACGGGCCGAAGTTCCTGCGCGCGCTCGAAGCGGCGCGCGACCGAGAAAAGCCTATCGTGCTGATCAAGGCCGGCATGACCGGCGCGTCGGCGCAGGCCGCGCAGGCGCACACCGGCGCGCTGGTCGGCGAAGATCGCGTGTTCGACGCGATCTTCAACGAGATGGGCGTCATTCGCGTCCACTCGATCGAGGAGCTCGTCGACGTAACGCTGCTGCTGGCCGGAAATCGCGGGAAGATCTGTTCCGGTCCAGGCGTGGGCGTCGTGACATTCGGCGGCGGCAACGGCGTCCTGGCGGCGGATCAGTGTGCGCTCAACGGTCTGTCGACGCCGCCGTTGAGCGCAGAATCCACGACACGGCTCAAGCCGTTGCTCGTCTCGGTTGCCACGGCAGCGAATCCCGTCGACCTCACGCCGACCACCGCGTTTCGTGCTGAGGCGCTCGCGCAGCTCCCGCAGGCGCTCGACGTGATCGCCGCGGAACCTCGTATCGACTCGCTGATCTTCATCGCCGGCGCGCTCGCTTCGCGGGGAAGCGAAATCTCCGATGTCGTCTCGGGGTTTGCGAGCCGCTCGGCGAAGCCCGTGTGCATCTCCTGGCCGTCGCCGCCGCGCGGCATTCCCTCGCGGCTCGCCGAACAGAACATCTATTCGTTCGACGAAGCGGCGCGCGGCATCACCGCGATCGCGCGCCTTGCGGCGCATGGAGCGGCGATGAAACGACCGGCCCGTGCCGGCAACGTCGCGCTACCGGCGTTCGATTGGTCGGCGTTCGTCGCGACGGGCGACGCGAGGGCCGTCGTCACCGAGGATCGATGTCATCGGATCCTCGCGGCCGCCGGGTTGTCGATCGCCGCCGGCGCGCTCGCCACGGACGAGGCCGGCGCGCTCGAGATCGCCGCGTCGATCGGATTTCCCGTCGTCCTGAAGGGTATCAGCGACAAGGTCACGCATCGCGCGAAAGCGGGACTGCTCGCCGTCGACGTGCGCTCCGACGACGAGGTTCGCAGCGCCTTTCGTCGCATCAGCGGCCGCGCCGCCGAGCTCTCCGCACCGCTCGACGGAATCTACGTGCAGAAGATGCACAAGGGCGGCGCTGAGCTCCTCGTCACCGCGTTTCGCGATCCGCTGTTCGGAACGATGGTGAGCTGCGGCAGCGGCGGCGTGCTGACCGAACTGATCGACGATGTCGTGACCGAGCGCGCGCCGGTAAGCGATGCACTGGCAGCATCCATGCTCGAGCGGCTGCGCAGTCGCACTCACGTGGCCGACGCGCGAGGCGCGCTTCCTGCCCACCCCGCCGCAACATTCATCGCGCGCTTTTCCGAGCTCGCAGCCACCGCGCCGTGGGAGCGCCTCGTCTTCGAAGTGAACCCGGTGCTATGGACGCGTGACTCGGCAATCGCCGTCGACGGCCTGTTGATCGTTGGAGAGTGATCGCCACACGTAAAGCCAAAGGAGATTCGTACTCATGTTTACGCTGAACCCGCTGCCGCCACAGATCAGTCCCGCGCTCGTTCAGAAGCTCGTCCGCGCTGAACCGGCAACCATCGGGCATTTCCGCGACTGGGGATTCATGGATCCGGGAATCCGGGCGATGCAATCGGATCGGCGCATTGCCGGGACGGCGGTGACCGTCCATCAGCCCGGCGTCGACGGCACGATCGTCGGCTACGCGCTCGGGCAGATCCGGCCGGGCGACGTTCTCGTCATCGACCGCTGCGGCGACATGCGTCACGCGGGGTTCGGCGGCCTCGTCTGCTACGCGGCGAAGGTTGCGAAGATCGCGGGCGTCATCGTCGATGGAGTCGTCACCGACATCGGCGAGATACGCCAATACGGCGTCCCCGTGTGGTGCCGCGGCCTCTCGGCGGTGACCGCCAAACGAATCGGCCTCGCCGGGACGTTCTGCGTGCCAATCTCGTGCGGCGGCGTCGCGGTGCGTCCGGGCGACGTGATCATCGCGGATGAATGTGGAGTCGTCGTGCTCGATCCAACCGACGCCGAGGCAGCGGCCGACAAGGCAATCGGGATGCAGGAGGCGGAGGCGAAATCGCGCGCGCGTCTCGACGCGGGTGAAAAGCTTCCGGATATTTCCGGCGCAACCAAAGTGCTCGAGGAGGCGATGGCGAAGCAGGCGGCGAAGGCGTGACAAAGTCTTCGGCTCTTTGGACCACAGCCATCCGGTAGCGTCGCCGGGACACCGACCGAGCACGCACTCCGACGTCCCTTCTCTCAATTCAGCTGGATCGCTGAGTCGAAATTCCAGGTTCGCCGGATTTCGATCACGTCGTACTCACGGCCCAGAGCCGGTGAAAAAGCCTCGTAGGGCTTCCGGTCTTCCACGATAGTCCGTATCGCTTCATCGACTTCTGCTACGCCGCTGGAGACATCGAAAGTCACCGATTCCAGCGACCCATCTCTTCGAATGGCTACAATCACCATCGGTGCCGTGTGCGGTCGCTTCGCCAGTTCGCGGACCGTTTCGATGGGAGTGTTCAATTGAATCTTCAGCGCCCATGCCTCCGCGTACTGAACGAGTTCGACGTTGGGGTGCGTGCGTCCCCATAGCCTGACGCGGCGTGCGGTGCTCAATGACAGCGGCAGCGTGTTGGGCAAGCGAGGGGTTGCCGAGGCTGTTTGGCGCTGGGCCGCTTCCGCGTCGAGCTGTCGTCCGATCGCCCGGAGCCGTTCTTCCCGTCTTGCGGCTTCATCTTGCGGTCCCGCTCGTGCCTCCTCGGCTCGTGCTGCCGCGACTTGAGCGGCCTCCGCTCGTGCAGCGTCGGCTCGTGCAGCCTCTGCCGCTCCACGCTGCGCGGCTTCCTCGTCGAGCTGTCGTCCGATCGCCCGAAGTCTCTCTTCCCGTTTGGCGGCTGCCTCTTGCGCCTCGGCCCGCGCCGCGTCCGCTCGCGCAGCTTCAACCCTTGCAGCCTCAACGCGCGCCGCTTCGGCTCGCGCAGCTTCGGCTCGTGCAGCTTCAACTCGCGCAGCTTCGACTCGTGCCGCTTCGACTCGTGCCGCTTCGACTCGCGCCGCCTCGACCTTTGCAGCTTCGGCTCGCGCTGCTTCGGCTCGCGCTGCTTCGATACGGGAGGCCTCCGCTCGAGCAGCTTCAACCCTTGCAGCCTCAACCCGTGCAGCCTCGGCTCGCGCTGCTTCGACTCGCGCGACTCGTGCAGCCTCGGCTCGTGCAGCTTCCATACGGGAGGCTTCCACTCGAGCAGCGTCGACGCGCGCCGCCTCGACTCGCGCCGCTTCGGCTCGCGCTGCTTCCTGGCGTTCGGCCTCCAACCGCGCGCTCTCGCTTTGCGCTTTCTCGGCTTGTGCTTTCTCGGCTTGTGCCTTCTCGCGCTGCGCTTCTTCCTGACGGGCGACGTCCTGGCGCGCCGCCTCCTGCTCTTCCTGCCGTTGCCCCTCCCGTTTCGAGCTATCGAGCTTGGCGGGTTCAACAGCTCCCTTCGACGCCTCCTGGTCGATTCGAGCCCGCGCTGCGTCACCGGTGTCTGAAACCGACGGCGCCTCGGTCGGTGGACTCGAGACGCTCGGCGCTTCCGCGGTGACAGGCGGTGGCGTTGCTTGCGTTTCCGGCACGGTCCACGTGGGCTCTTCGGATTCCTGCACGGCAATCACGTCCTGCGGCGGGGCCGGCGGCGGGGCCGGCGGCGGCGCAGCGTCACCGGGTCGGTCCGAGTCTGAAGGTACGTTCGCCGGAGCAGTACCTGTCGCGGTGTCTGTCCTGGGCTTGACGATTGTCTTCGGCTTGGCCGTCGGCTTCGGATTGGTGACTGTCGTGGGCTTGGCGCTCGTTCGTGGTTTGGCCGCAGGGGTTGGCTTGGCGTCCGTGTTTGGATTGGTCTCCGTACTTGGCTTGGCGTCGGTCTTTGTGGCTTCCGGCATGATCGCGGCCGCAAACGGCTCCCGGGGGGGCGCGGGCGAGACGTATGGCGTCAGCGGTGGCCCTTTGGCAATGGACTGCTCGCCATTCGCCTGGGGCAACGCATCCGCGGCCGGCGTGACCGCGGGCTCATGAGTCGAAGGCAACGCCGGAACGAGGGCGACGCGCAGTTCGGACAGCTCGATCCGCCGTTCCTCCCAGGGAAGGGAGAAGCCCGGCAGCCAACCGCCTTTGCCGAAAGTCAGACTCAATAGCCACCCGTGGAACAGCAGCGAGAGCACCAGCGCACATGGCAGTCGCAAGCCCTCGAGGTTCAAGCGCGACTCGAGCGGCTTTACCTGGTCCGCCCTTCTCGGTCGAAAATCGACGGCGCCGATGATCATCCCTCGCCGACTGCAAAGCAGGAAACCGGCATCATTGCCGTCCGAAACCCCATGTCCCTGCTCTCGAAGATCGCGCGCTTCTGGTCAGGGCGTCTGACCGCAACGGCGGCCGCACGCGAGCTCGCGGACCGCATGCGTGCGCTGACGCCCGATCTGTCGTGGATGCTCGATGACCGTCCGCCCGGCCCATTGTCACTCGCGCTTCCGGACCGGATGATCGTCATGCTCGAGGATTGCAGCCACGGCGTCGAGGCACGGATCATCGAGCCTGGCCAACCCCGGCGACGACGACCCGCCGCTACTCCTGCGCGCGGCGTACGACGTCACCAATCTGGCGCACTCGCTGTCGTGGCGCGCGCGCATCGCACCGGGAACGGTCGTGCTGCACGCGCTGCGCGCGAATGCGGTGTACGAAGTCATACAGGACTTCACCGACCATAACGGCCGCACCTTCGCTGCCGGCACGCGGCTCACGTTCGTGCAGCGCCAATTCCTGCCCTACCATGGCGGCCACACGCTCTGCTTCCGCGAAGCGACGATCTACCTGCACGAAGACAGCGAGGTATGCCGCGCGTTCGAGCACTACTTCGCCTTCGCGAGTCCGCGGCACTAGCGCATCAGCCCGAGCACCGCCCGCGTCATCACTTTCATCGCGAGCGGAATCATCTGCTCGTTCAACTGATAGTCGGCGCGGTGAATCGCGGTGTCGTGGCCATCGATCTTCGAGCCAATCCGCAGATGCGCCGACGGAACACGCTCGGCGAACCACGCGAAATCCTCGCTACCCATGCTCGGGGACGGCATCTCGACGACATTCGCAGAACCGAGCGTCTCGCGCGCGACCTCGAGCACGCGTGCCATCGTCGCCTTGTCGTTGCGCAGCACCGGCGTCAGCTTTGTCCACTCGAGCTCGTAATCGATACGCATGCCGATCTTGATGCCTTCGAGAATGCGGCGCACGGCGGCTTCGACTTTTGCGGCAGTGTCGGCGTCGAGCGTGCGCACCGACGCGCTCAGCTCGACCGACGGCGCGATGATGTTGCGAGCCGTGCCGCCGGCGATGCGCCCGATCGTGACGACGGCCGAGGCGATCGGCGCGATCTCGCGGCTCACGATCGTCTGCAGCTGGGTGACGAACTGCGCTGCGCCGACGATCGAGTCGACGGCAAGGTGCGGATGCGCGCCGTGCCCGCCGACGCCCTTCAACGTCACGTCGAACGCGTCCGATGATGCCATCACCGCATCGGGATGCCAGCCGACAGTGCCGGTGCGCAATTGCGGCCAGTTGTGGAATCCCAGAATCGCGTCGGGGACCGGATCTGCAAACGCCCCCGCTTCGAGCATCGCCGCTGCGCCCGAGAGCGTTTCCTCCGCAGGCTGGAAAACGAACATCGCGCGTCCCGCAAGGTTCCCCCGCAATGAGGCCAATATCGACGCAACGCCCAGAACGATCGCCGTATGCGCGTCGTGCCCGCACGCATGCATCTTGCCCGGCACTTTCGACGCGAACGGCAGCCCGGCGGGCTCGGTGATCGGCAGCGCATCCATGTCGGCGCGGATCGCGATCGTCGGTCCCGGCTTGGCGCCGTCGAGGAACGCGACGATTCCCGTCTTGCCGATTCCGGTGCGGCACGCGATGCCGAGCTTCTTCAGGTGCTCCTCGACGCGCGCGGCGGTGTTCTGCTCCTCGAACGCGAGCTCGGGATGCTCGTGGATCTTCCGGCGCAGCGCGACGATCTCGTCGGTCAAGCGATCGGTGGCCTGAGCTATTCCGTCGTGCGTGGTCATCGCGATCCTCCTCGCGTCCGAGTGTAACGACTGGCTTCCGACCGGACAAGGTGGGTTCGGCTCTTGCCTCGCCGCGCACGGCCAGCGATGATGCGGACCGCCCCATCTCAACATTCGCGAGGTTCCCGTGTATCGGAAAAACACGTTGAAGCAGCGCCTCATCGCCGGTGAGAAGGTGCTCGGCTGCTGGACGATGCTCGGTCATCCGCAGGTCGTCGAGATCCTGAGCCTCGCGGGATTCGATTATCTCGTCCTCGACCAGGAGCACGGCTACGGCGACCCGAGCACGCTCGCCGCACAGCTTCACGCGATGTCGGCAACGCCGACTGTCGGTCTCGTGCGCGTGCCGTGGAACGACCACGTCTATTTGAAGCGCGTGCTCGACGTCGGCGCCGAAGCCGTCCTGATTCCGAGCATCGACACCGCAGAGGAAGCCCGCGCAGCGGTTGCTGCGTGTCTCTATCCGACGCGAGGACGGCGCGGGACCGCATCGAGCTCGGTGCGCGCGTCGAGCTACGGAATGGCGCCGGACTACGTCGCGACCTGCGGCGACAATCTCCTCGTCGCCTGCCAGATCGAGTCGGCGAAAGCGGTCGACAACATCGACGAGATTCTCGCCGTCGACGGCATCGACTTGATGTTCATCGGGCCCTTCGATCTGTCGGCGACCGTCGGCCAGATGGGAAACCTCAAGCATCCGGAGGTCGCGCGTCTCATCGGCCGCGCCGAGGAGCGCATCAAGGCCGCCGGCCGTCCGATGGGGACCGTCCCGCACCCAGGCTGCACCTGGAAAGACATGTTCGAGCGCGGCTATCAGCTCGTGAACGCCGGCAGCGACGTCTCGCGGTTGCGCGACGGGTCGCTTGCCGACGTCAAGGAGTTCCGCGCGCTCTACCGGAAGAGCTGAATGCGGGCACCAGCGCAAGCACCGCGACAGCAATCACGACGAAGAACTCGGTTGACTTCATCGCGCGCAGCGTCAATGCGCTGAACGCGCACCAGAGAAGCGGGATCGCGAGCAGCAGCCAGCGAATTCGCCCGCGAACCAGTGCGAGCACCGCGACTGTCGCGAGCGCTATCGGGTCCGGCGCAGCGCCGAACACTTCGGCACTCGTCCACACGCGGCCGTTGAGCGGGGCGAGCAGCGGATAGCCGATGACGATGACTGCGATGAGCGCGATCGCAAGCCGGGCCGTGCGATCGCCGGGAAGCGCAAAGGCGATTCGCCTCGCGACGCCGCCGACGAAGACGAGAAGCGCGGCCTCGAGCGCGAACAGCGCGCCAATCCATGTCGCCACCCAGTTGATCTGCGCATAACGCTGGTACAGGAACGCCCAGCCGACCCACAGCCAGCAGACTCCAAGGAGCGCGGCA
>DASSGI010000362.1:0-5244 GCA_035857655.1 Casimicrobiaceae bacterium
CGACGGGCACCGGCAGCGGAACGCATCCTTCGGGACCGTCGGCGTCGCGTCCCGCCACCGGAAGCAAGCCGGGGATCGCCCAGACCGCTGCGACGCAACTCGCGGCCGCGCCGCTCGATCAGGAGTTCATCAACCAGGTCACCACGCGACTTGCCGTCTACATCGGTCCCATCGCGCCGATCCTCGCGAAGCGAGCAGCGCGAGAAGCGAAAAGCCGCAGCGATTTCCTGCATCGTGTCGCCGACAATCTCGGCACCCAGGAGCGCGCTGCGTTTCTGCGCGAAGTCGGGCTCGGCAGCGACTAGAGCGGAGTGCGGCGCGCGAAGCCGCCGTTCGCACGTCGCTCCCGCGTGATCGCCGGTTGCGGACCGCTATTGCGCCTTCGGCGAATTCGCCGGCTTCGCCTTGACCGACTCCGCCGGTTTTGGTTTGGGCGCTGCAGCCGCCTCTTTTTTCGCCCGTTCGAACTCCGGTCCCCAGATCGGATGCGTCTTCTCCGTGGGCTCGAGGTTGAAGCCGGGGTCGAGCTTCAATGCGTCGACGAACTGCTTCCGGCATTGCGTGCGGCGCTTCGTCACGCAATAGCTGAACGCGACGTACTTGTGGGCCGCCACCTTGTCGGCGGTGGCCGTCGATGTCGTCGAGTCGCTCCAGATTTCCTTCGCACCGAGCAGTCGCTTGATCGCGGCGTTGAAATCGCCTGCGTCGTACAACGCGATTCCCTCCGCGAGCGCGCGTTCGCCGGGAGTCGGAGGCGGCGGAGGCGGCGCCTCGATGGGGGCGGGGGCCGGCGCGGGCGGCGATTCTACGGGCGCAGGCTCTGGCTGCGCAACGGGTGGCGGGGTCTGGCATCCCACCAGCGGGATAAGGAGGATAGTCGCAAGCGCGGTCGCGACATGCAGATCGTCAGTCCGTAACGACCGCCGCCGATCGTATGGGCACGGCGGGCGATCGGCGCGCGGCATCAGGAACGCGCGCGGCTACGGCGATGTAAACGAATGAGCGATGGAGACGCTCTGTCCCGCCTTGACGTCCACCTCGCCCGCGTAGCCGGAAAAAGTGCTGTTTCGAACTTCGATTCGGTGCCGACCTTCCGGCAGCGACAGCTCCTTGATTGGAGGACTCACGCCTCGCTTCCTGCCGTCGACCACGATTTCGCCCCATGGCCTGATCGCGAACTGGATCTTGCCGATCCTGGGTGCGGGCGCGCTCGCTTTCAGAGATGCTGTCGGCGACTCGGCTATCGGCGACTCGGCTATCGGCGACTCGGCTGTCGGCGTCTCGGCTGTCGGCGTCTCGGCTGTCGGCATCGCGGGTGTCAGCGTCGCCGATGTCAGCGTCGCCGATGCCCGCACAACAGCATTCGCGCTCGGCTGTTCGCTGCTCGACGCTGCCTTGATCGACATCGGCCCGTCGTTTGCCTGCGGACGCTTCTGAGGGCTGCTGAACATCGAATGCAGCCCAAAGCCGGCAAGCGCGACGACGACCAGCGCCGCACCGAGAAATTTCGGCAAGACCCCGAGGCGATCCTTCCTTGCTGTTCGCCGGGAAACCGAAAGCTTGCGATCGTCTGCCCGCGACGTTGGATGTCCCGCATCGGCGATCGATGCAGAGGCCCGCCTGGCCGTCTGCGCGAGGCCCCGCGGGGCCATACCTGCGAGCGCCTCGACGGTCGTAGGCGCAGGGGGCGAGGGCACGGGTGCCGGTTGATCCGACACGATCGGATTGACGACGGGCTCGAGCGAGCGAATCCCGAGCGCCTCACGAAATTCGGCGATCGACTGCGGACGATGCTGCGGACGGACCGCGAGTCCCCGATTGATCGCCGCAATGAACGACTCGGAGTACCCTTCGGGCACCTTGCTCAACAGCGGGACGGCGTCGGAGTCGATGCGCGTCGCGGGCGCCGGCGGCGGGTCCCCGGTGATCGCCCGATGGAGGATCGAAGCCACCGCGTAGACATCGGTCCATGGGCCTTCGGGCATCGACGGATCGATGGAGTGCTGTTCGATCGCCGCATAGCCGTGATCGAGTACCGCGATCTCCCCTCGCGGGCTGCGAGCGAGGATCCGTCGGACGATGCCGATATCGAACAGCAACGGGCCGCCGTCGCCGACGACAACGCTGAGGGGAGTGACGTCGCACGCATGGCATTCGAACTGATGCAGCGCGGCCAGCGCATCAAGCAAGGGGCCGAGCATCGTCTTGAGCCACGGTTCGCTCGGCTGCGGTGAATCGCGAAAGACTTTCTCGAGCGAACGCCCTTCGCACAGCGGCATCGCCATATAAGCGGTGCTGTGCTGCTGCCACGTCTCCAGGGTCTTCACCAGCGCGGGCTCGTCGAACTCCGCAAGGATTCGGGCCTGGCGAAGGAAGCCCTGCATTCCCTCGCGGAACTGCGTCTGATGCCGAAGGGAACGGACGCCAATGTGGCCGTCGGCCATGCGGTCGGCGAGTCGAACCGGTAAAAATTCCTTGATCGCGATCCGCGTCAGCGAGCGGCGGTCGACAGCGGCATAGACGAACCCCGCATCGCCTCGATGGATCAGGCCGGCGACCTCGAACTCGCCGACGATGGCGCCGATTCGCAGCGGGACGACATCGTGAGCGTCACCCGCCCGCCGGCTCGAGAGGTGCGAAGCCGGGTTTTCAGCGAGAACCGCCCGCTGCCGCGACGATGCACGGCTCAGCGGATGAGGGATCTGTCGAGTGATAGACGTTGCCCGTAGCCAGCGGTCGCCCACATTAGCATGCCGCTGGCATCGGTGCTACCGGCAGCCTTCGAGCGACGCGCACAAAGCGACGCGATCGCGCCAATTGAGCAAAAAGGGCGCCGTACCGGCACTCCTGTTAAGCAACGCTTGGCAACGAGGAGCGCATAAGCCGCCGTTGTCCTACGGCGCGAGCGCTTTTTCGCCGACAGCGAGATCGGGGCTGGTGTCGCTAGTCTTGTCCCCAGTTACAAGGTGCAACTTTTTCTGATGATCGAGGAAGATCCAATGCACAAGTCCGTTTTTGCAATCGCTCTCGTTGCTGCCGCTCTCGCCGGATGCGAGAAAAGCACTGTGGTCCAGCCTCCGCCGCCGGCCTCGCCTCCGTCGACGACCGTGGTCACGCCGCCTCCGAGTCCGACCGCGACCGACGACGCGAAGGCTGCTGCAGACAAGGCCGCCGCAGCGGCGAACCAGGCCGCGAGTGCTGCCAATCAGAGCAAGGATGCGGCTGTAGACGCGAAGGCTTCGGCCAACAAGGCCGAGGAGACGACGAAGAAGCAGTGACGGCGCTCTCGAGCGTCTTTACCGGAGCGAATGCATGCGTGCGTCTCGCGCGCGTAAGCTAGCGGCTGTGCGACTCCGCCAACGCGTTCAGCGCCTTGACGCTGCGCTCGACGAGACGCGGCGCGTCGATGCGGTCCGCCCATGCGGCGAACTGCTCGGTCGGACCGTTCCACCGCAGTGCGTCGACGTTCTTGAAAAGCGGCGCGTCGGTCCGCAGCGTTGCGAGCCGCTTGAACAGCAGCGCGAGATCGCGTCTCGCACCGAGAATTTCTGCGGGGAACACCTCGATCGGCCCATGACGATTGAGGAGCCGCGCCGCCGTCGCCGATCCGATGCCCGGCATGCCCGGATACCCGTCCGCGGCATCGCCGACGAGCGCGAGGAAATCGGCGATGAGCTCGGGTTCGACGCCGTACTTCTGCCGCACGCCCTGCGCGTCGAGAATCTTCTGGGCGCGGCGGTCCATCTGCACGACGCGATCGCCGCGGATGCACTGCGCGAGGTCCTTGTCGACCGTCCAGATGCAGACCTTCTCGACGCGCTTGTCCGCTGACGCGATGTGCGCAGCGGAGGCGAGCGCGTCGTCCGCTTCGAGCTCGACCATCGGCCACACGACGACGCCCATCGCGGCAAGCGCGTTCTCGAGCGGCTGAAACTGCGCGAATAGCGCCGGTTCGATCCCCTCGCCCGTCTTGTAGCCGTCCCAGAGGTCGTTGCGAAACGACTCGATCACGTGATCGGTCGCGACGCCGATATGCGTCGCGCCCTTCTCGAGCATCTGCACGACGGTCTGCAGGACACCAACGACCCCGCCGTAGGGACGGTCTTTCCCCTTGGTGAAGCGACGCAAACCGTAGAAGTGGCGGAAGAGCTCGTACGTTCCGTCAACGAGGTGGACGATCATGCAGCATTATGCGGGATGAGCGTGCCGCGTCACGCGGACGCGCTATCCTATCGGGTTCGAATCGGAAGCTCGAAAGTCTCCGATTCTCCCGAATCGTCCCCATTTCCCGCTGAAATGTCCCAAAAGATCGCCGTTCGCGGCGCCCGGCAGCACAACCTGAAGAACCTCTCGCTCGATCTGCCGCTGGGCGAGCTCGTCGTCGTCACCGGCGTCTCCGGCTCCGGCAAGTCGTCGCTCGTCTTCGACACGCTGTACGCCGAAGGGCAGCGCCGCTATGTCGAGACGTTCTCGCCGTATGCGCGGCAGTTTCTCGATCGGATGGACAAGCCGCAGGTCGACCGTATCGAGGGAATTCCGCCGGCGATCGCGATCGACCAGACGAACCCCGTGCGCACGTCGCGGTCGACGGTAGGCACGATGACGGAGCTCGCCGATTACCTGAAGCTCTTGTATGCGCGCGCGGCGGAGCTCTATTGCCGCGGCTGCGGACGCAAGGTCGTCCGCGATACGCCGCAGACGATCTACGACGCGCTGATCGAGCGCAGCGCTGCCGCGGGCGATCCGCGGCTCGTCGTCACGTTCCCCGTCGCGATTTCCGAGAACTTCAGCGAGGCGGAGGTGCTGGCGCTCCTCGAGCGGCAGGGCTACACGCGAATCCATGCGCGGTCGAAGGGCAGGCTCGACGTCGTCGCCGACCGATTCCGTGCGGGCGGCGCGGAGCGCTCGCGCATCGTCGACGCGCTGGAGGCGGCGCTGCGCGTAGGCAACGGGCGCGTGAACATCCACGCCGGAGACGAATCGTCGTCACCGCAAACGGTATGGCGCTTCTCGACGGGACTCCACTGCCCCGACTGCGATATCGACTATCCACAGCCCTCGCCGGCGCTCTTCTCGTTCAACTCGCCGCTCGGCGCGTGCACGACGTGTCGCGGCTTCGGCCGCGTGATCGGCATCGACTACGGACTCATCGTTCCCGACGAAGCGAAGACGCTGCGCGACGGCGCCGTCAAGCCCTGGCAGAGCAAGAGCTTCCTCGAGTGCCAGGACGATCTCGTCAAGTAC
>DASSGI010000363.1:0-17053 GCA_035857655.1 Casimicrobiaceae bacterium
ACCCATCGACAGGCCGCAAAGCTCGACCTGAGCCACGCCCAGGTGATCCACGAGCGCACGCAGATCCTCGACCGAACGATCCGGCGAATACGCGTCCGGCGACGGAGGGGCGTCGGACAGCCCGAAGCCGCGTATGTCATAGGCGACGACCGTGCGGCCGCGCGACAGCGCTTCGACCTGCGGCGCCCAGAGCCGGTGGTTCGTCGGGTACGCATGCGCGAGCACCAGCGTTTTCGCACCCGAACCCGAAACGGCGTAATGGATGTCGACGCCGTCGACGTTGACCTTCGGCATGAACGTGGGTCTCCGGTCAGGAAGATGCGCGTCGGCCGAACGTCCGGGCGAGATTGTCAACAATGCTGACAATCTGCGGGAGGTCCCGCGGCCGTTCGCTAGGCCCTAATCCGGTTTGCTTTCCTTCAGCAAGCCGACGAGCGGGTTCGGTGTCGGCTGCGCGATTCGCCGCAGCGTATTGGCGTCACGGTGATCGAACGCCGGCGTGTTGCCGCGAACCGCCAGATCGGTACGCGTCACATACGACCAGCTGCCGTCGTCGTTGAACATGATGTCGATGCGGTAATAGTCGGTGCGAAACGCCTCGTCCAGAAACGGCGTCGAGCAGATCCCGAAGCGGGGATCGCCGCGCCGTGCCTCCACCGAAATGCGCTTGTCGTTCGGCGCTGCCGTTCCGCCTGCCAGCACCACCTGGCCGCGCGGAATGGCGATCGTCTGCATGATCAGACCGGTGGCGGGTTCCCACAGCCAGTAACCGACCTGGTCGTGAAACGTGATGAGCTCTTCGGGCGTGTTGATATGGATATGGTAGCGAAGCCCGTAGAGGAGCTGCGGGCCGTTGGGCTGCGGATCGATCGGATCCATTCGAATGTGTTCGCGGAACGCCCGACGCTCCGGTCCGTCGGCTTTCGGATTGATGTCCACGCCATCGTCGGACTGCCACTCGCCGGCCAGGCGCCGCAGCGGGCCCAGGCTGGCGAGCGTATCGGGCGAATAATCCTCGGGTTCGGTGTAGATGTCGTCGGGGATGGTCGGCATGGGGTCCTTGTGTGTCTCGCGCCGGTGGGAGCTCCGGTCGTGCCCGACGCTTTGCTCAGCGGGATTCCTTGAGATTCAACGTCGACGCGTAGCTCGTCTTGACGTTCCCCGCGTGCAGGTGCTCGCCGGCCTTGATGGCGGCGGTCGCGATCCCGATCGGGCAGCCGTACTTGACGATCAGCTCGCCCTTCTCGATCGCGCGCGCCGCGAGCTTCTGTCCGACCGGGATGTTGCGGTTCACCGTGAGCGCGACATCGTCGAGCATCACGGTTTCACCCGCCTTCAGATGGCGCAGCGCGACGGCGACGTTGTCGGGGGAGGAAAGTCGCATCACGGCACGCTCGGAGCGGTCGGCACGCTTTCTTTCCTCAGAACTTGCCATACTTGTTGTAAGCGGCGACGGGATCCATGCCGCCGATCAGCGCGCCACGCATGTCGCTCTCGGTCGCAACGACCTCCTCGGTTTTCGCAATCACTTCTTCGGCGATCGCGTGTGGAACGATGACCACGCCGTCGCGATCCCCGAGAAGATAGTCACCGCTGGCGATCGTGACGGCACCGATCGTCACCGGCTCCCCAAAGCGGTCCGGGATCCAGCGCTCTACGACATCGGACGGCGTCAGGAACGCGCAGAAAACGGGGAAGCCCTGCGCGAGCACGAGATCGGTGTCGCGCGAGCCGCCGTCGACGACGTAGCCGAGCACACCGCGCGCGTGCAGCGTCTGCGCGGAGAGCTCGCCCATCAGCGCGATTTCGTGATTGTTCGGCTGGCAGACGACGACATGGCCGGCCGGCGCTTTCGAGAGCAGCGTGCACCAGCCGAGCAGCGTCTCGTTACGGGTCTTCGTCCGGTCGATGTGGCCGGACACCGTCCACACGGGGCCGGCGAGCCGTGTTCCCGGTGCGATCGCCTTGATGTCGGGAGGAAGCACGATGTTTTCGTGCCCCATCATCCGCAGCACGTCGTGCACGGCGCCCGTGTAACACTGCGCGAGCCGCTCGGTCAGCGACGCCATTCGCCTCCCCCGATGCGATCGATCGAGTTCATCGCGGTTTCCTCCTGTCGAATGTCGGCATGGCGGCCTCGATCGGGCCGCGCCGCCGAATGGTGCGCCGGACCCGGCGACGGGGCAAGCCCCGACGCGTCCCATGGCGAACGAGGGGGTGCCGCGATGATGCAGATCGTAGCGGCGGATAGTCGACCGCGCCGCCACCCGTAGGGCGACGACGCGGTCGTTCGAGACGGGAGGTCTCTACAGGCGACTAGAACTGACTGAGCGGCCCGGTTGCTGCCTCGGTACCGAAATTACTGGTGTTGAACACCTGAATGCCGGCCTGATGATTGCCCTCGAAAGGCGTCAGGTCGCCCGGACATCCGGCGGCCTCGGCATCAGCTGGATCGCTGAACCACAGGCCCAGATGGTACGTGTGCACCGGTCCGGTCGCAGGATTCGTCAATGCGTCGAAGCGATCTGTCTGAGGGGCGTCGCGAACCGCAGGGGCGAAGACAAAAAGCTCGCTGCTGAAAATCCCACGAAACTCCTCATGGCCCCTACCCTTCTTGTCGGTCACGATATCGCCCTGATACCAGGACATCCCAAAAGGCTTCGTCGGCACCTGTAGCACGAAGACGGAGAACTCCGTATTCGGCGGGAGGCCATCCACGTGGACATCCATACGCTGGTTTCCTCCGCTCGTGTCCCTGACCGTTACGCGCGCCTTCGCGTCCTGCAAGCAACCTTTCGCTGCGTCCGCGACAGTCATGTCGAATTTGAGCTCCTCGGGCGGGGCTGCCGCTGCGCCCATCGAGGCTCCGATGAGCAGTGCCCCGAGTGCCAGCGATATCGCCGATGTACCCGCCTGCCGTGCCAATGTCCTGTTGCTACAGGTGCGCTTCATTACTATCTCCTTTTCGATGAGTGGTAGATCCAAATATGCGCTGCAAAAGACACGCGATTTCGCATGACGCGCGTCTCCGCGCTGCCAGTTATCACTGGCGGGCAGCCCCGGTCGCCGATTTGGATCGACTCACGCAGAAGCCCTCGCACGCCAGTAAACAAGACTCTCGGCGTTCATTTCTGTTTCGTTTGTTGCAGGGCGCCGACGACCGACGCGAGAGACTCCGGCGATGCGCTGCGGCGAGCGCCGCGCTCGAAGCGAAGCGAACGATCAGCTGAAGAGGTCGAGTTGGCCGGTGTCGCTGTCCGCACGGGTGGCGGAGGCGGGCGACACGCGCGCCGCCGAAGGCGGCTTGAACTGCGTCGTGTCGAGCGGTGGGTCGCGATGCGTGTTGAGGCCGAGCCGCTTGCAGGCGATCGCGTAGCGTTTGCGGATCAAATCGGCGAACTCGCCCTGGCCACCCATCCGCACGTGGAAGCGCGGCTCGTTGTCGCGTCCGCCGCGAATCTGGCGGACGATGCTCATCACGTGCGCGGCGCGCAACGGGTAGTGAACCGCGAGCCAGTCACGGAAGAGCGGCGCGACTTCCAGCGGAAGCCGCAGCATCGTCCAGCCGGCGTGACGCGCACCCGCGGCGCTCGCCTCCTCGAGGATCGATTCGAGCTCGCGATCGGTCAGCTGCGGAATCACCGGGGCGACGTTCACCCCGGTGGGGATGCCGGCGTCGGCGAGCAGCTTGACCAGCGCGAGGCGGCGATGCGGCGCGGCCGCGCGCGGATCGAGTTTCCGCGCGAGCTCGCGGTCGAGCGTCGGAATCGAGATGAAAACGCGCGCGAGCGCTTTCGCGGCCATCGCCGCCAGCAGGTCGATGTCGCGCTCGATCAGCGCGCCCTTGGTCGTGATCGTCAGCGGGTGATTGCACTCGGCGAGCACTTCGATCACCGAGCGCGTGATCTTCCATTCGCGCTCGATCGGCTGGTACGGGTCGGTGTTGGTGCCGAGCGCGATCGGATCGCAGCGGTAACCCGGCTTCGCGAGCTCGGCGCGCAGCAGCTCGGCGGCGTTGGGTTTGGCGAAGAGCTTGGTTTCGAAGTCGAGGCCGGGGGACAGGTCCAGATACGCGTGCGTGGGTCGTGCGTAGCAATAGATGCAACCGTGCTCGCAGCCCTGGTATGGATTGATCGACTGCGTGAACGGAATGTCGGGTGAATCGTTGCGGCTGATGATCGTGCGCGCCGACTGGATCCGGACCGTCGTCTTGAGCGGCGGCGGCTCGTCGTCGGTGGTCGTCGCGTCGACCGGCGGCGCCCAGCCGTCGTCGACCGCCTCGCGCTGCTCGCTGCGGTATCGGTTCGCGGGATTGAACGTGGCGCCGCGGCCCTTCGTCGGCGTGGACGGGCCGGTCATCGATCCTTAGAGCTTTATGAGGCGAGTGTTGCGTTCATCGTCACGGTGATCGACGGCGACAGCGCACGGGAGACGACGCAGTTGACCTTCGCGCCCGACGCGATCTCCGAGAACTGCTGCGCGGAGATCCCCGGCACCTGCGCGCGCGTCACGAGGTGGATCGCCTTGATCGTCGGTTTGCCGTCGACCGGGTCCATCGTCAGCTGCGCCTCCGTTTCGATCGCCGTCGCGGTGAAGCCCGCATTGTTGAGGCCGAAAGAAAGCGCCATGGTGAAGCATCCGGCGTGCGCCGCCGCGATGAGCTCCTCCGGGTTGGTCCCCTTGCCGTCGCCGAAGCGCGCCTTGAACGAGTAGGGGGTGTCTTGCAAGGTGCCGCTCTGTACCGAAAGGGTGCCGCTGCCTTCCTGCGTGGTGCCCTGCCAACGTGCGTTTCCCTTGCGTTGCATGACCAGGTCCTCCGGGGATGGGCAAGTGCGCAGTTTAGCAGCCTGGTGCAGATGCATCGGCGGCGGCCGCTACGCTACCATAGGCAACCAGTCGCGACGACGTCGCCTTTGCTGAGCGGCCGATGACCAAGCCTCGCACCACGCACTTCGACACGCTGTCGCTGCACGCAGGCGCGCGACCCGATCCTGCGACCGGCGCGCGCGCAACGCCCATCTACCAGTCGGCGTCGTATGTCTTTCCGGACAGCGATTACGCGGCGGCGCTCTTCAACATGGAGCGGGCTGGCCATGTCTACTCGCGGATCTCCAATCCGACCTGCGCGGTGCTCGAGGAGCGGATCGCGGCGCTCGAGGAGGGTGTGGGAGCCATCGCCACCGCGAGCGGACAGGCTGCGCTGCATCTCGCGATCGTCACGCTGCAGGGTGCGGGCTCGCACATCGTCGCCTCGCGCGCGCTCTACGGCGGCTCGCACAATCTGCTCGACTACACGCTGCCGCGCTTCGGCATCGAGACGACGTTCGTCGATCCGCGCGACATCGATGCCTGGAAGGCGGCGATCCGCCCGTCGACGCGGCTCCTGTTCGGCGAGACGCTCGGCAATCCGGGACTCGACGTCCTCGACATGCCGCGCGTGGCCGATCTCGCGCACGAGCACGGGCTGCCGCTGCTCGTCGATTCGACGTTCACCACGCCGTACCTGATGCAGCCGTTCGCGCTCGGCGCCGATCTCGTCTATCACTCGGCGACGAAATTCCTGTCCGGTCATGGTGTCGTGATCGGCGGGCTGCTCGTCGACTCCGGAAAGTTCGACTGGAACGCGGACGCGTCGCGCGCGAAGTTTCCGACGCTGACCGAGCCGTACGCAGGCTTTCATCAGATGGTGTTCGCCGAGGAGTCGACGACGGCCGCGTTCCTGCTGCGCGCGCGGCGAGAAGGTGTGCGCGACTTCGGCGCCTGCATGGCGCCGTTCACCGCGTTCCAGATCTTGCAGGGAATCGAGACGCTGCCGCTGCGGATGGCGCGCCACGTCGAAAATACACGCAAGCTCGTCGCGTTCCTCGCCGAGCATCCGTTGGTTGCCGCTGTGGGGTATCCGGAGCTCCCGAGCCATCCGGATCACGCGCTCGCGCAACGGCTTTTGCCGAAGGGCTGCGGCGCCGTGTTCAGCTTCAATCTGAAGGGCACGCGCGCGCAGGGCCGCAAGTTCATCGAAACATTGCGGCTCTTCTCGCATCTCGCGAACGTCGGCGACGCGAAGTCCCTCGTCATTCACCCGGCGAGCACGACGCATTTCAGGATGTCGGCGGCGGACCTCGAGAACGCCGGCATCACCGAGGGGACGATTCGCCTCTCGGTCGGCCTCGAAAATCCCGACGACCTGATCGAGGATCTGAGTCGCGCGCTTCACGCGGCCGGGAAAACCTGATGCGCCTCGAAGTCGCAGGTCGGGAGGTCTACGCGTACACGGGCGCGCGCGCGCTCGATCCCGCGCTGCCCGCGGTCGTGTTCGTTCACGGCGCCGGAAACGACCATAGCGTCTGGATGCTGCAATCGCGTTATCTGGCGCATCACGGCAGGAATGCGCTTGCCGTCGATCTGCCGGGACACGGGCGGTCGGCAGGGTCCGCGCTCGCATCGGTAGAGGCGATTGCCGACTGGATTCCGAAGGTTCTCGACGCGGCCGGCATCGATGCAGCGACGCTCGTCGGCCACTCGATGGGGGCGCTGGCCGTGCTCGAATGCGCGGCGCGTCATCCCGAGCGCGTTACACGCGCCGCGCTGCTCGGTCCGGCTGCGCCGATGCCCGTCTCCGATGTCCTGCTCGACGCCGCCAAGCGCGACGACCACGTCGCATTCGAGCTGATCACCGGCTGGTCGTACAGCGCAGGCAAGCAGCTCGGCGGCAACACGATGCCCGGCGTCTGGCTCACCGGCAACGCGATGCGGCTCCTCGAGCGGACGAGTCCGGGCGTTCTTCACGCCGATCTCGTCGCATGCAACGCCTACGCGGGCGCAGTCGCCGCGGCCGCGAAAGTGCGTTGTCCGACGCTGGTGATCGACGGCACGCGCGACATCATGGCGCCGCCGAAAAATGCGCGCGAGCTGATCGGCGCGCTGAGCGACGCGCGCGTCGTCGAAGTGCCCGAATGCGGCCATGCAATCATGGCCGAGCAGCCGGATGCGGTGCTCGACGCGCTACGCGCTTTCGTTTAGCTGCGCTTCCCTTAACTGCGTTTCCACTTGATCGAGCAGCCGACCGACGGATGCTGAACCGCAGGCGCCTTGCCTGCGTTCGCGATTCCGACCATCGCGTCGTAGAGCTCGCGAGCGGCATGCGGGTCGCTCGAGCGCCCGGACGCGTCGAGGCGGCCGCGGTAGGCGAGCATCAGGTCGCGGTCGAAGCCGAAAAAGTCCGGAGTGCACACGGCGTCGTACGCGCGAGCGACCTCCTGCGTCTCGTCGATCACGTAGGGGAACGCGAAATGGTTCTGCGCGGCGAAGACCTTCATGTTGTCGAGCGAATCGTCGGGATAGGAAGCGACGTCGTTGCTCATCACTGCGATGCTGCCGACGCCGATGCGCCGGAGGTCGTTCATGTCGCGGACGATCTTGGTGACCACGGCCTTCACATACGGGCAGTGGTTGCAGATGAACATGACGACCGTTCCGTTTTCGCCGCGCACCGAGTCGAGGGAGTGCCGCTTGCCGTCGGTGCCAAGAAGCTCGAAGGGCGCCGCGCGAAACTGGCGTTCGCCGGCGGGTGTCGTAAGGCTCACCATGATGTGCTCGTTCGTCGGGGGATGGGGTATGTCAGAATGCTCGCTCGAATGCTAGCACCTTTCGGAGCCCGCGCCGCGATGGCCGTCGTGCGCCACACCGATCCCGATGCGTTCCTGGAAGCGGCGATGCCGATGGCAGCGCGCGGAGAAGCGTCCGCAAGCTTTTTCACCGGCGCCGCTCACACGTTGAAGCGAACGCCGCCGCGCGCGGGCGAGCGCCTGTACCTCGCGAGCTTTCGTTCGGGCCGGGCGCTCGGGGTCGCGATCCAGCGCGACAACGGGCCGGTGTTGATCGGGGAAAGCGATGTCGTCGCCGCGCGCGCGTTCGCCGACGATCTCGCGCGCGACTGGCCCGCGCTTCACGGCGTGATGGGAGCCGCCGCCGGCGCCGAGGCGTTTGCGCGTCGCTGGCGCGATCTCACCGGGCGCGGACACCGCTTGCGCGTGCGCTTGCGCCAGCATGCGCTGACGGCGGTCAACGCCGTGCCCGCCGCGCCGGGGATGCCGCGCCTCGCGGAAGTCGGCGACCTCGAGTGGCTGATCGAGATGCACGTCGCATTCATCGCCGAAGTCGGCGTCCCCGATCCGCCGGAGCGCGTGCGCGAGTTCATGCCGGTGCGTGTCGCGCGCGGCGACTATTGGATCTGGGACGACGGAGCGCGCGTTGCCTACGTCGGTTACAACGACGCCGCTCCCGGGTTCGCGCGCATCGCGCCGGTCTACACGATTCCCGGCGCGCGGGGGCGCGGCTATGCGACGGCGCTCGTCGCCGAGCTCGCGCGCGCGCTTCTCGCGCGCGGCAAGCGCAAGCTCTTCCTGACGACCGACGTTGCGAACCCGACGTCGAACGCGATCTACGCGCGCATCGGCTTTCGCGCGGAGAACGACGACTTCGGCCTCGATTTCATAGCGCCCGGAGCGTAGCCCCATCAGGAGATCGCATGGGTGCGCCGCGTTTCTACTGTCCCGCCCCGATCGGAGCCGCCAACGCGGGCGCGACGATCGAGCTCAACGAAGCCGCCGCGCACCATGCCACGCGCGTGCTGCGGCTCGCCGCCGGTGACGCGCTGACGCTCTTCGACGGTACCGGCGGCGAGTTCGACGCGACGCTCGTACGCATCGACAAGCGCGGAGCGACGGTGCGCGTGCTGCGCTTCGTGCCGGTCGAGCGCGAGTCGCCGCTCGCGGTAACGCTTGCGCTGGGCATCGCGGCGAACGACGCGATGGATTCGGCGCTGCGCAGGGCCACGGAGCTCGGCGTGACGTCGATCCAGCCGCTCGTCACCGCGCGCAGCTCGCCGCTCCCCGCCGGCGAGCGCGCAGACAAGCGTCTCGCGCACTGGCGGCAGGTCGCGATCGCCGCGTGCGAGCAGTGCGGACGCAATCGGATCCCCACCGTCGCGCCGCCGCGCCCGTTTGCCGACTGGCTCCGCGAATGGACGGACAGCGGCGTCATCCTCGTTCCGGCCGTCCGGCGATCGCTCGCAGCGATCGCGCAGCCCGGTTCGAAGTTCGCGCTGCTGGTCGGCCCGGAAGGCGGATTCGAGCCGCGCGAGATCGCGGCAGCGCAGGCGAACGGATTCGCGCCGCTCGCGCTGGGACCGCGTGTGTTGCGCACCGAGACGGCCGCCGCTGCGGGACTCGCAATCGTACAGGCACATTGGGGCGACCTGCGATGAAGCGATGGGCGCTCGTTTGCGCGCTCGCAGCGTTTCTCGCCGCCTGCACTACGCCGATGCGCGATGCCGATCGCAGCGCGGCGTTCTACGCGTACGTCGTGCTCGGCGCCGAGGGCCGGCCGGTGGCGCGCGTGATCACGGCTGAGGCCGCGTGTCCGGCGATCGACCTCGACGGCGTGAGCATGCCGATGGACGTTCGCGCATCTCCGGCAACGATTCCGCTGCGTCCCACGCTGAGTCCGCCCGCCCAATCGAAACCGTCGGCGTTTCCGGTCCTCACGTGCGAAAAGACGATTCCCGTCGGTGTCGTCCGAGCGACGGTGCTCGACCGCGCGCTGCCGCTGCCCGTCGCGCATCCGCGGCGCATCGTCGTGATCGGCGACACCGGCTGTCGGATCAAGGCTGGCGATAACGCCTTCCGGGGCGTCTTCCAGGCGTGCAACGATCCGGCGCTGTGGCCGTTCCCGCAGGTCGCGCGCGCCGCCGCCGACGTCCATCCCGACCTCGTCATCCATGCCGGCGACTATCACTATCGCGAAAACGCGTGCCCTGCGGGAAACGCCGGATGCGCGGCGAGCCCGTGGGGCTATGGCTGGGATACGTGGGAAGCCGATGTCTTCGCTCCCGCCGCGAAGCTCTTCGCCGCCGCGCCGTGGATTGTCGTGCGCGGCAATCACGAATCGTGCAACCGCGCAGGACAGGGCTGGTGGCGCTTCCTCGATCCGCGCCCGCTCGCGCCTCGTCGCGACTGCAACGTCGCTGCGGATGACGACATCGGCGATTACAGCGATCCTTATGCGGTGCCGTATGGCTCGGCCGCCGATGCCGACACGCAGTTCATCGTATTCGATTCGTCGAAGGTAGGCGTGATGCCGCTTGCGGCGAACGATCCGATGTACATCCTCTATCGCGCGGAGTTCGAGTCCGCGTTCGCTCTCGCCGCACGGCGGCCGAACGCGTTCTTCATCAATCATCACCCGACGCTCGCGTTCGCGCCGAATCCTGCGAAGCCGCTGACACCGTACCCGGGCAACGGCGCGCTGCAATCGGTGCTGACAGCATTGCAGCCGGCGACGCTGTTCCCGCCGAGCGTCCAGGCGGTTCTATCCGGACACGTTCACCTGTTCCAGGTCGTCACGTTCGCGACGCCGCAGCCGCCTCAGTTCGTCGCAGGCAACGGCGGCGACTGGGTCGATACGCCACTGCCGATCCCGTTGCCGCCGGGGACGACGCCTTTGCCGGGAGCGGTCGTCGCGAACATCGTCGCAT
This sequence comes from Casimicrobiaceae bacterium, assembly GCA_035857655.1. GTDB lineage: Bacteria > Pseudomonadota > Gammaproteobacteria > Burkholderiales > Casimicrobiaceae > CAIWHR01. The sequence goes on from DASSGI010000363.1 coordinate 10,535, forward strand.
CGAACCGATTCGGGTTCATGACGATCGAACGCGACGGCGCGCGCTGGCGGATGATCGCGCACGACGTTCGCGGCGCGCCGATGACGACGTGCACGCTCGCCGAGAAACGCGCGAGCTGCGATCCGATCGCGCCGTAAGTGGGTTCAGAGACGAATTCCTCGCGTTGGTGATTCACAACGAGGCGGAAATCGTCTCTGACCCGATTTACCGCGCGGGGATCGGCAACGGCACGGGCATCGGCAGCGGCAACGCGCGCGAGCCAGCCATCGTCAAGGCCGTCGCGCGCAGCTCGTCCCACACGGTGCCGCGGCCGATTCCCTTGGAAAGCGCGTCGAGGCGCGCCAGCGCCTCGAGCAAGGCGGCGATCGCCTGCCGATCGAGCCGCCGCGCCGCACGCTCCATCGCCGCCTGCCGTCGTCCCCAGACGCGCGCGTTTCTGATCGCGACCGAGACCGGCGTCCCGGAAGCCGTGGCCTCGACCACGAACGCGAGCGCGTGGATGTCCTCGGAGAGCTGCCATAGCAGGAGTTGTATGCCTTCACCCTCGGCTTCGAGCGCAGCGATGATGCGCAGCGTCCGCGCCGCGTCGCCGGCGAGCCAGGCTTCGGAGAGCTGGAAAACGTCGTAACGCGCGACGTCGGTGACTGCGCGCTCGACCGCGTCGGCGTCGAGATCCCCCTCCGGAAGCAGCAGGCCGAGTTTCTCGATTTCCTGGCGCGCAGCGAGCAGGTTGCCCTCGCAACGCTGCGCGAGGAACGCGAGCGTCTCGCGACCTACGCGCTGCTTCTGCAACGCGAGACGCGCGGCAATCCATGCCGGCACCTCTTCCGGTGCCAGCGGCGCGACGGCGATGGACACGCCGGCGTCGACGAGCGCAGTGAACCACGCGGACGATTGAGTCGCGCGATCGAGGCGCGGTAGCGTGACCAGCAGCGTCTGCTCGGGACTCGGATGCGCGGCGCAGTACTCGAGCGCCCGCGCGCCCTCGGTCCCGGGCTTTCCCGAAGGAATGCGCAGATCGACGAGCTTCTTCGAGCTGAACAGCCCGAGGTTCGCGTTCGCTGCGATCAGCGCGTCCCACTTGAATCCGGGCTCGGCAACGAAGATTTCGCGCTCTTCGCATCCGGCGCGGCGCGCCGCGGCACGGATCGCATCGCCCGCTTCCATCGCGAGCAGCGGCTCGTCGCCGTGCACGACATAGAGCGGCGCAAGCGTGCGCGCGAGATGCGCGGCGAGCTGGTTCAACCTAAGTTCCACTTCTTGGTCTAGTCGGGTTTTTGGGCGTTCTGCAGCCGGCGCACGATCTGCTGGACGACGTCGGTCTGCATCTCCTTGTACAGCTTCGTCTCCTGCGCTTCGCGCGCCAGGACTTCCGACTCGTTGTACGAATACGAGCGACGGACGACGATCTCCGCCGCGGGCATCCAGTCGTGCCCCTCGCTGTCGTGAACGGCTATCGTCGCGCGCTTCGCCAGCGCATATTCGCGCACGCGCCCGCCACCGGAGAGCGAGAGGACGTCCTTGCTGTCGGCGACATTCGCGAGGTCGATCGTCACCTGCGCGGCCTTCGCGGATTCGGCGATCGTCGTCCCGCCGCCTTCGAGCGTGCGCTTCAACTCTGTCGCCATCGGCGAGCCGGCCGGCGCATTGACATACGCCGAGGAGAACGCGTACTTGACTTCGCCGCGCAGATGAAATCCGCAGCCGGCGAGAGCCACGACCAGCACGAGGCCCGCGACAATGCAAGCGGCTCGCGCCGAGCGACCGCCTTCAGACGACGACATTGACGAGCCGACCCGGAACGACGACGACCTTCTTCACGGCGGAGCCCGCTGCATGCTTCGCAACTTCGGGGCTTGCGCGCGCCGCGGCCTCGATCGCCGGGCGATCCGCATCGGCGGCCACCTTCAATTTCCCGCGCAGCTTGCCGTTCACCTGCAACACGAGCTCGATTTCGTCCTGCGCGAGCGCCGCCGGATCGACCTTGGGCCAGGGCGCATCGAGCAGTGAACCGTGCTTCGCGGCAAAGCCCAACTCCTGCCACAACGCGCAACCGAGGTGCGGGACCACCGGATAGAGGACGCGAATCAGGATCGATGCGCCCTCGCGGACGAGCGCCGCCGCACCTTCGACGTCCGCGGGCGCGGACTCGATCGCGTTCAGGATCTTCATGCCCGCCGACACGACGGTGTTGTACTGGATCCGCTGGTAATCGTAAGTCGCCTGCTTTAGCGTGAGATGGATCTCGCGGCGCGCGGCCTTCACCGCAACGCCGGCGCGGTTCCAGTCGTAGCCGTCCGCAGTGCTCTTGATCACGTCCGCGCGCATCTGGCCGAACGTCCACATCCTGCGGAGGAACCGGTGCGCGCCTTCGACGCCGGCATCGGACCACTCGAGCGTGGCCTCCGGGTGCGCGGCGAACATCACGAAGAGCCGCGCCGCATCGGCGCCGTAGCGGTCGATCATGTCCTGCGGATCGACGCCGTTCAGCTTCGACTTCGACATCGTGCCGAGACCGCCGTATTCGACCGGCTTGCCGTCGGACTTGAGATGCGCGCCGACAACGCGCCCGGACGCGTCGTGCTCGACTTCGACGGCATCCGGCGGAAAGTAGTCGATGCCGCCCTTGTCGGTGCGGCGGAAGTAGCTGTGGTTCAGCACCATCCCCTGCGTGAGAAGCCGCGTGAACGGCTCGTCCATGTGCACCATCCCCATGTCGCGCATCACCTTCGTCCAGAAGCGCGCGTAGAGGAGGTGGAGGATCGCGTGCGTGATGCCGCCAATGTACTGGTCCATCGGGTTCCAGTAGTCGTTGCGGCGGTCGACCATCTGCGGCGCGTCGGGACACGCATAGCGCATGAAGTACCACGACGAGTCGACGAACGTGTCCATCGTGTCCGTCTCGCGCTTCGCCGGCCCGTCGCACTTCGGGCACGTCGTGTCGACGAAATCGGCGCGTTTCGCGAGCGGGTTGCCGCTGCCGTCGGGAACGCAGTCTTCGGGAAGCAGCACCGGGAGATCCTTCTCCGGCACCGGAACGGCGCCGCAGCTTGCGCAATGCACGATCGGGATCGGCGTTCCCCAGTAACGCTGCCGCGAGATGCCCCAGTCGCGCAACCGGAACGTGATCTTCTTCTCGCCGAGTCCTTTCGCGGCGAGATCCGCAGCGATCGCGTCGACGGCCTGCCGGTGCGTCATCCCGTCGTACTTGCCCGAATTCACGACGACGACCTTCTCCTTGTCCGCGTACCAGGGCTTCCAGACACCGGTATCGAATTCGAGGGCGGCAAGTTCTCGTTCGAGTGACGCCAGCTTGTCGGGCTTTGCGGCGCCGCTTTCGCGGCGTTCGCGATTCAACGATTCGCGCAACGCGATGACCACGGCGCTCTCGAGCACCTGCTTGATCGGCAGACCGTACTTCCGCGCGAACTCGAAGTCGCGCTCGTCGTGCGCGGGCACGCCCATCAGCGCGCCGTCGCCGTAGCTCATCACCACGTAGTTCGCGACCCAGATCTCGATCTTCTCGCTGGTGAGCGGGTTCGTCACGTGCAGACCCGTGGGCACGCCCTTCTTTTCGAGCGTCGCGAGATCGGCTTCCATCACGCTGCCGCGCTGCGTTTCGGCGATCAACGCGACGACGCTCGGGTTCGACTTCGCCGCGTAGATGGCTAGCGGATGCTCGGGACCGATCGCGCAGAACGTGACGCCCATGATCGTGTCGACGCGCGTAGTAAAGACGTACATCCTGCCGTCGCCGATCGGGCTGCCCCGGTCGTCGCGGATGTCGTGCGGGAACGCGAAGCGCACGCCGTCGCTCTTCCCGATCCAGTTCGCCTGCATCGTCTTCACGCGCTCGGGCCACCCGGGCATCTTGTCGAGATACGCGAGAAGCTCGTCGGCGTAGTCGGTGATCCGCAGGTAGTACATCGGGATCTCGCGCTTCTCGACCGGTGCGCCGGAGCGCCAGCCGCGCCCGTCGATCACCTGCTCGTTCGCGAGCACGGTCTGGTCGACCGGGTCCCAGTTGACGACACCGGTCTTCAGGTACGCAATGCCCTTCTCGAGCATCTTCAGGAAGAACCACTGGTTCCACTTGTAGTACGCCGGATCGCAGGTTGCGAACTCGCGCGACCAGTCGATCGCCCAGCCCATCGCCTTGCACTGCTCCTTCATGTAGCCGATGTTCTCGTAGGTCCACTTGGCCGGCGCCTTGCCGGCCTTCATCGCGGCGTTCTCGGCGGGGAGCCCGAATGCGTCCCAGCCCATCGGCATCAGCACGTTGTACCCGTTCATTCGCTGGAACCGGTACATCATGTCGTTGATCGTGTAGTTGCGCACGTGACCCATATGCAGCTTGCCCGACGGGTACGGGAGCATCGACACGCAATAGAACTTCTCGTGCTTGCCGCCGTCGGGGGCGCGATAGACATCGGCCGCTTCCCATTCGGCTTGAACGGCGGCTTCGATCTCGGCGGGAGCGTAGGGCTTCATCGGCCAGAGGGGTGCGGAGCACGCGCTCCGGAAAAGAGCGCGCAGACGGCGAATTATACCGGCGGGGCCTCAGGCGCCCGAGGCAACCAGCGTGTAGATTCCGAGCGCCGCGAACATCAACGCGGCCGCGATGCGAATCGCCCTGAGCGGGAGCTTCGCCGCGGAGAGGTTGCCGATCAGCACAGCCGGGGCGTCCGCCAGCAGCATGCCGAGCGTGGTGCCGGCGACGACCGCGGCAAGCGCCGAGTACTTGGCTGCAAGCACTGCGGTGGCGATCTGCGTCTTGTCGCCCATTTCCGCGAGGAAGAACGCAACCGCAGTGACACCGAAAACGCCCAGGCGGCTCGCCGGCGGGGCTGCGTCGTCGTCGAGCTTGTCCGGTAGGAGCGCCCAGATCGCGACGGCGAAGAACAACGCGGCGACGATCCAGCGCAAAACCTGCGGCGCGACGAGCTCGCGCACCCAGTTCCCGACGAGTCCCGCGAGCGTATGGTTGGCGAGCGTCGCCGCAAGAATGCCGCCGAGGATCGGCCAGGGCCTGCGGAAGCGCGCCGCGAGCATGAGCGCGAGGAGCTGCGTCTTGTCGCCGATTTCGCCGAGCGCGACGACGCCGGTCGAGACGAGGAAGGCTTCCAAGGGAATGCCGAGCAGAAATGCCTGTTCACGGTGGCGCGGGGTGCAACGCGGGGCGCGCGGGCCTTGCGGACTGCGGGGCAAAGCCAGCCGCCCGGTCGGCCGGCCCCGCCCGCGTAGAATTATACGGATCGGGAACCTTTCCGCCCCATGCGGCGCCCAATCCGGCGACTTTGATCGATCGGCCGATGCAGAATCCCCGACTTGTACTGGGTAGGATATTCGCCCGCGGCACGCTGGTCGCGGCGATCGCGATCGCGTCCGCGTCGGGAGCGCTCGCGGCACCGGTGAAGACCGAGCATGTCGAAGCCGAGCTCGTCGCCGCGCAGACAACGCTCGTCCCGGGCGAGGCGCTGACGGTTGCCCTGCGGCTGTCGATGCAGAAGGGATGGCACACGTACTGGCAGAATCCCGGGGATTCGGGGCTGCCGACGACGCTCGAATGGAAGCTGCCGGCGGGCATCACCGCAGGTCCGATCGAATGGCCGGTCCCGCGCGCGCTTCCCGCCGGTCCCCTGGTCAACTACGGCTATGAAGGCGAGGCGCTGCACCTCGTCACGTTGACTCCGCAATCGACGCTGCCGACGGGCACTTCGGCGATGCTGCGCGCACGCGCCGACTGGCTTGTCTGCAAGGAGGTGTGCATCCCCGAAGGCGCGGACCTCGAGCTCGCGCTGCCGATCGACAAGACGACAACCCCCGACCCGAAATGGGGCGCCCCGATCGCCGCTGCACGCGCAGCGCTGGCGCGCCCGCTCGACGGATGGACGACGTCGGCGGAAGGCAAGGGCGCGACGATCGAACTGAAGCTCGTGCCGCCCGCCGGCGCGAAGGACCCGGGCGCGCTGCAGTTCTTCTCGTTCGCAGAATCACGGATCGAACCGTCGGTGAAGCAAACCACCAGGCGCGACGGCGATGCCTACGTGCTGACGCTCCCGGTCTCGTACAGCCTGAGCGGCAATTTCAACTGGGTCTCCGGCGTGCTGTCATCCGCCAATGGCCTCTCCGCCAACGCGCAGGCAGCGACGATCGACGTGCCGCTCGCAGGCGCCGTTCATGCCGGCGCGAAGCCGGCATTGGGCACCGCGCCGAAGCTCGATCTCACGGCGCCCGCGTCGGCACCTGCCGGCAATAGCTTGTCGCTCGCGGTCGCGATCGCATTCGCTTTCGTCGGCGGCATTGCGCTCAACCTGATGCCGTGCGTGTTCCCGGTGCTCTCGCTCAAGGTGGTGGGCTTTGCGACGCACCACGACAATGTGACGACGTTACGCAAGGAGGCGTTCGCATTCGCAGCGGGCGTCGTCGTCACGTTCGTCGCGCTCGGTCTACTGCTCGCGGGGCTGCGTTCGGCGGGCGAGCAGCTGGGATGGGGATTCCAGCTGCAGTCGCCGGCGG
>DASSGI010000364.1:0-7253 GCA_035857655.1 Casimicrobiaceae bacterium
GAGCCATGTGCTTCTGATACCAGACGGGCTTGCCGTCGGGCACCGGGCCGAGCACCGACGCGATGACCTTGCGTATATCGGTTTCGCCAGCCGCGATCACTTCGTCGCGCCCGGGATGATCGATTCCCGACGCGGCGAGAAATGCCGCATAGAGCGGCTCGTCGGTCACCGCGCAGTCGCCGCGATTTTCCCAGGCGCGCATCATCGCCGTCGAGATGTTGCGCGGTCCGCTCCACATCGCGATGTGCAGCGGTTCACTCATCGCGGCCTCCGCGCGCTCTGCGCCGCCTTCTCATTTGTGCGCGCTCACCCGCGCGGCGACGTCGCGCTCGACGAGGTCGAGATAAAGGCGCTGAAGTCGCTCGACCATCGGCCCGCGTCGCGGCGAGATCTCGCGGCCGTCGACAGCCGTCACCGGCGCGACCCCGGCGAAAGTCCCGGTGACGAACGCTTCGTCGGCGCCATAGACATCCGTCAAGCTGAAATTTCGTTCGCGCGCGACGATCCCCGCGTCACGGCAAAGACGCAGCACGTTCGCGCGCGTGATGCCGCCAAGGCAGTAGTCGCCGGTCGAGGTCCACACCTCGCCTTTGCGAACAATGAAGAAGTGCGTCGAGTTGCACGTTGCGACGAATCCGTGCGGATCCAGCATCAGCGCCTCGTCCGCCCCGGCGACCGTGGCCTGGATGCACGCGGTGATGCAATTCAGCTTGCTGTGCGAATTGAGCTTCGGATCCTGCACGTCGGGGTAGCCGCGACGAACGTGGACGGTGAACAACGACAGCCCGCGGGCGAGCGTCTCCGGCTTCGGCGTCTTGTATTCGGGAATGATCACGATCGTCGCAGCGCCGATCGTCGCTCGCGGGTCCTGGTATGGCGAGCGCTTGACGCCGCGCGTCACCATCAACCGGATGTGCACGCCGTCGGTCATTCCGTTGGCGGACAGCGTGTCGTAGATCGCGCCTGTCAGCTGCCGGCGGTCGAGGCCGATGTCGAGCGCGATCGCCTTCGCGCCTTCGTACAGCCGGTCGAGATGCTGATCGAGGAACGCGGGATGGCCGCGATGCACTCGCAGCCCTTCCCACACGCCGTCACCGAGGACGAAGCCGCTGTCGAACACCGACACCACGGCCTCCGCGCGGGGCTTCAGCGCGCCGTTCACGTAGATCCGTATCGCGTCGTTGCGCGAGTCGTCGTCGAAGTCCTGAATGCTCTGCGGCATGGAAGCGTTCTCGGTGAATCGCAAGGATGGCGAACCGTACCCGATCGGCCCCGGGGCCGCAACGCCGCGCTTGACAGACCGGGGGGCCTCCCGTACCAATTGCGCCCGGAATTCCGTCGTGCTCCTCATTGAACGAAAGGGACGCCATGCGCATCGGGTGTTGGACCTGGACCATCGCGGTCGTCGCAACCGCGTTCGCGCTCGCGCCCGTCGCGGCGCGCACGACGAATGGAACATCGTCCGCCTGATCAACGAGCGTCGCCGCGCCGACGGCAAGCTCGGGACTGGAAACCAGATTCCGCTCCTCTTCGACGGCCGTGCTGCCGCACCGTCCGAATCCGAGGCTTCTGTATCGGATGGGTATGTCGGAAAATGCGCGCAGTGACAAAAAAAGAAGCCCGCGGGACGCGCGGGCTCACTTGCTACATTTGGATTTCTTCGTACTTCGTTGGATACTGGATTGGTGCCCAGGAAGGGACTCGAACCCCCACAGTGTCGCCACCGCTAGGACCTGAACCTAGTGCGTCTACCAATTCCGCCACCTGGGCGACGGGACCACTGCAACTCATAATTTTACTTTTCAGGCATTTTCTTGTCAAAACAACGAAAGGTCTCCAGATCGCGTACGTCGACGTCGACGCGCGCGAAAAAGAAGGCAACGCGCTCGCGCGCTCGTAGCAAGGCGAACGCGGCGGCTTCCGAAGCCTCGCCAGCGCAGCCGATTGCCCGCGCGACGCAGCGCCGCGGAGCGCTCGGCGCCGCCTTCCCGAGCGAGCGCGAACCGCGCCGGCGGCGCAGCGTCGATCCCGCGCTGCTCCCCTCGCGCGAAGCGATACTCGACGCGCTCAAGCGCTCGGGCGTCCCGCTGCCGCCGTCCGAACTCGCTCGAACGATGGCGATCGACAAGCGGGCGCGCGAAGCATTCCTCGATCGCGTCGATGCAATGCAGCGCGACGGCCAGCTGCTGATCAACCGCAAAGGCGAGCTCTGCGTGACCGCAAAGCTCGACTTGATCGCCGGCACCGTGCAAGGACATCCCGACGGATTCGGCTTTCTCGTTCCCGACGACGGCGGTGCCGATGTTTTCCTGCGGCCCAGCGAGATGCACAAGGTTCTGCATGGCGACCGCGCAACGGCACGCCGCACCGGCACCGACCGCCGCGGCCGTCCCGAGGGCGAGATCGTCGACGTCCTCGCGCGTGCAAACCGCACCGTGGTCGGCCGCCTGCACGAGGAGCGCGGCATCAGCTTCGTCGTCGCCGAGAATCGGCGGATCAACCAGGACCTGCTCGTGCCGGAAGACGAGCGCGCCGGAGCGAAAGCCGGCGACGTCGTCGTCGCCGAGATCGTCGAGCAGCCGTCGCCGCAGCGCGAAGCGATCGCGCGTGTCGTCGAAGTGCTCGGCGGCTACACCGATCCAGGGATGGAGATCGAGATCGCGCTGCGGAAGCACGATCTCCCGCACGAGTTCTCGCTTGCGGCGCGCAAGCAGGCAGGGAAGCTCCCGAAGGAAGTCACCGACCGCGATCGCGCCGGCCGCGTCGACATCACCGGACTTCCGCTCGTCACCATCGACGGCGAGACGGCGAAGGACTTCGACGACGCCGTCTATTGCGAGCGCGTCGGCAACGGCTTCCGGCTTCTCGTCGCGATCGCCGACGTTTCGCATTACGTGAAGGACGGCGATGCGCTCGATCGCGACGCGCGGGAGCGCGGAACGTCGGTGTACTTCCCGCGACGCGTGATCCCGATGCTTCCCGAGGCGCTGTCGAACGAGCTCTGCTCGCTCAAGCCGAAGGTCGATCGCCTCTGCATGGTCTGCGAGATGCAGATCGCCGCGGACGGGCTGATCCGGGAATACGAGTTCTATCCGGCGGTGATGCACTCGCGCGCGCGCCTCACCTACACGCAGGTATGGGGCTGGCTCTCGGACCCGAAGAACGCGCCGCGCGAGGCGAAGGCGCTGCAGCGGCATCTCGCCGACCTCTATGCGCTGTTCCACGCGTTGAAGCGCGCCCGCGAAGCGCGCGGCGCAATCGACTTCGACAGCGTCGAGATGGAGCTCGAGTTCGACGTCGCCGGGAAGATCGTGCGAATCGTTCCGCTCACGCGCAACGACGCGCACCGGTTGATCGAGGAATGCATGCTCGCGGCGAACGTCTGCACCGCCGAATTCCTCGGCGAGCGCAAGCATCCGACGCTCTACCGCGTCCACGAAGGTCCGACGCCGGAGAAGCTCGCGGCACTCCGCGATTTCCTCGCGAGCTGCGCGTTGGCGCTCGGGGGCGGCGACGACCCGACGGCGTCCGACTATGCGCGGCTGCTGCTCAGGATCAAGGATCGTCCGGACTTCGCGCTGCTGCAAACGGTGCTGCTGCGGTCGCTGCAACAGGCGCGCTATCGGCCCGACAACGTCGGACATTTCGGTCTCTCGTACGAGGCGTATGCGCACTTCACGTCGCCGATTCGCCGCTATCCGGATCTGCTCGTTCATCGCTCGATCAAGGCTGCGCTCGCAGGACGCGAGTACAAGCCGTCCGGAGCGTCGTGGGCCGAGCTCGGCGTCCATTGCTCGCTCACCGAGCGCCGCGCCGACGACGCGACGCGCGACGTCGAGAACTGGCTCAAGTGCTATTTCATGCAGGATCGCGTCGGCGAAACGTACGACGGAACGATCAGCGGCGTGACGAGCTTCGGCATCTTCGTCACGCTCGACGGGCTCAACATCGACGGACTCGTGCACGTGACCGAGCTCGGGCGCGACTATTTCCACTTCGAGCCGACTCGGCACGCCTTGATCGGCGAGCGCAGCGGGCGCGTTTTCCAGCTCGCGGGACGCGTCCGTGTCCGGGTCGCGCGCGTCGACCTCGAGGCGACGAAAATCGACTTCACGCTCGACGAGGCCGGGGATGAGCCGGCAGTGCAATCGTCCCGAAAACCGGCCTACAGCGCCGCGCTAACGCGCAGCGACCGCCCCCGCAGCTCCAAGCGGTCGCGCTGACCCCTACGCGCGGTAGGCGCGCGCCGCCCGCGGCACGCTGGCGAGCTGAGCCCGCCCGGGCTCGATTCAATAAGCAATTCAGTGGATTACGAACTCGATTTACTGCGGTACGGGAGACTGTTAGTTGCAACAAAACAACAGGATAAGGCGCACAAAATATATTTGTTGTGCGGCGCAATAGGGGCGAAAACCTGCGAGTAGAATCGTTCGACCCCTACCCTGTCCGGAGTCTCCATGCCCGACGGACACAAGCCGCTCGCGACACATATCGGAACCCCGTTCTCGGCCACGTCGACCAAGGTGATGCTGCTTGGAAGCGGCGAGCTCGGGAAGGAAGTCATCATCGCGTTGCAGCGGCTGGGGGTCGAGGTGGTCGCCGTCGACCGCTATCCGAATGCACCGGGCCACCAGGTCGCGCACCGCGCCCACGTCGTTGCGATGACCGATCCGAGCGCGATTCGGCGGCTGATCGAGCAGGAGCGGCCGCAGCTCGTCGTTCCGGAGGTCGAAGCGATCGCGACCGACGCGCTCGCTTCAGTCGAGCGCGACGGCCTCGCCCATGTCGTTCCGACGGCGCGCGCGGTGCGCCTCACGATGAATCGCGAAGGGATCCGCCGCCTGGCCGCCGAAGAGCTCGGCCTGCCGACGTCGGTCTACCGCTTCGCCGACGACGCAAACGAGCTCGAGGAAGCGATCGAAACCACGGCGGGCATCGGCTACCCGTGCGTGGTGAAGCCCGTGATGTCGTCGTCCGGCAAAGGTCAGTCCGTCGTGCGCTCGAAGGCAGACGTCGCGGCGGCATGGCAATGCGCGGAGAGCACGGCGCGCGTGCGCGGCGGTCGCGTCATCGTCGAAGGGTTCGTCGATTTCGACTACGAGATCACGCTGCTCGCCGTTCGCGCGAACGACGCGAACGGCGACGTGCAGACGTATTTTTGCGAGCCCGTCGGGCTTCGCGGCGTGAACGGAGACTACGTGGAATCGTGGCAGCCGCAGCCGATGTCGGAGGCGGCGCTCGCGGCGGCGCGCCGGACCGCGCTGCGCGTGACGGACGAGCTCGGAGGTCGCGGCGTCTTCGGTGTCGAGCTCTTCGTCAAGGGCGACAACGTCTGGTTTTCCGAGGTGAGTCCGCGGCCCCACGACGCGGGCATGGTCACGATGGCGACGCAAGTGCAAAGCGAATTCGAGCTTCACGCGCGTGCGATCCTCGGTCTGCCGGTCGACGTGCGCCTGCGCTCGCCGGGGGCGTCGGCCGTCATCTATGGCGGCGTCGACGGACGCGGAATTCGCTACGACAACATCGCGCATGCGCTGGCCGTGCCCGAGTCCGATCTTCGGCTCTTCGGCAAGCCCGAGGCATACAAGAAGCGGCGGATGGGCGTTGCGCTTGCGACCGGATCGAGTATCGCCGAAGCGCGCGAGCGCGCGACCGAGTGCGCGCAGCGAGTGAAGCCGCGCGCGTAGCGCTTCAGGGACTGTTAACAGTCTCTAGTCGAGCATCTCGTTCAGCTTCTGCGGATCGAAGCCTTCGGCGACGGCCTTCGCGTCGCCGCACTCGACGCCGCTCCGCCGCAGCTCGTCGATCAGGGCCTGCAGCTGCGCGTCGGTCGATGCGGCGTGGTCGATCAGGCGATGGATCGCCTGGACCATCGGATCGTTCATGTCGGCCGAGATCGCGTAGGCCGAGAAGCCCAGCTTTGCCGCGTGGTCTTCGCGGCGCCGCGCCTCGTGATCGACGAGGATCCGCGCCGGAATCCCGACCGCCGTCGCGCCCGGTGGAACGTCACGCACGACCACGGCGTTCGAGCCGATCTTCGCGCCGTCGCCGACCAGGATGGGGCCGAGTATCTTCGCGCCGGCGCCGATGACGACGTTCTTGCCGAGCGTCGGATGGCGCTTGCCTGCATTCCAGGACGTTCCGCCGAGCGTGACGCCGTGATAGAGCGTGCAGTCATCGCCGATCTCGGCGGTCTCACCGATCACCACTCCCATCCCGTGGTCGATGAACACGCGCCGGCCAATGGTCGCGCCGGGGTGGATCTCGATTCCGGTCAGCCAGCGGCCCCAGTGCGCAAGCCAGCGCGCGAGCCAGCGAAACCCGGAACGCCAGAGGCGGTTCGGGACGCCCCGATGCCAGACGAGCGCATGCAGCCCCGGATAGCAGGTGAGCACCTCCCACTTCGTCCGCGCGGCGGGATCCCGGTCGAAAACAACCGCAATGTCTTCACGGATTCGATCGAACATGTGCTGTATTTTCGCATCTCCGAGTGAAGTGCTCAACTTTTGAGCAGGAGAGCGGCCTCTAGCGCAACAGGATCGCAACCACCACGAGTCCGACGGTGACCAGCACGAAGAGCACGAAGTAGACGACGATCAGCGCAAAGCCTCGCGCGGCAATTCCGAACCACGAGCCGCCGTAGACCTTGTGCGCCGACCAGGCCAGGTAGACCAGTATCCAGATCGCAAGAAGGTTGCGGACCCAGGTGACCGGGACGGCGAAGATCACTACCAGGATCGTGAACAGGAATGCATGGTTGTGCGCCGCGAACACCAGATGCTCGCCGTAGAGGCGCGGACGCAGCGGGTGGCGGCGGCGCCGACCCAGGTAGACGACCTTCAGTAGCGCCGCAAACGCCGGAAGCAGCACGAACATCGCATACGGTCCATAGCGCGTCGTGCCGGCGATGACCTGCTCGATCTTCTCGTCGCGCGGGAGCTTGTTGAACCGATCGATGCGCTTCTTGAGCGGACCGCCGACCGAGTCTCCCAGGTTGCTCAGGTCGAAGTCGAGATCGTCGGAGACGAAGACACCCCTCGCCTGCTCGTGCTTGCCGGCCGCCTTCGCGACGGCCCGCGCGGCATCCGCGACGGCCTTCGTGTTCGCTTTGGCGTCTCCTTTCGCCTCGATATTCGCTTCGATCTCGTCGATCGCCTTGTCGATCTTCGCGTCGATCTTCGCGTCGTCCTTCGCTGCGGATTTCGCGCCTTTCGGCGATTCGCCCGGGCCCGCGCCGATCGCGTGGTCGAGGT
>DASSGI010000365.1:0-10653 GCA_035857655.1 Casimicrobiaceae bacterium
ATGATCGCCGAGAAGGGCGCGGACCTCGTGCTGCGCGATGCGCTTGCCTCGAGCTAGAGTGTCGTCAACATCCAGAGGATTACCGATGAACCACCCCGACAATCTGACCGTCATCCGGGCGCATCGCGCCGAAGTCGACGAGGCGTACGCCGAAGCGCGGCGCCTGTCGGGCAAGGTCGTCATCGGCGGGGCGCTCCGCTCGGCACGCGCATCGGAGGTCTTTGCCGTCGAGAATCCCGCCGACCTCGAGGAGATCGGGTTCGCGCCGCGCTGCGGCGCCGCGGACGTCGAATGGGCAGTCGCGACCGCGCACGAGGCGGGATCGCACTGGGCGAAGCAGTCGGCGCGCGCGCGCGGCGATCTGCTGCGCCGTGTCGCCGACGCGCTCGAGGAAGAGGGCGCGGCGCTTGCGCGGCTCCTCTGTCTCGAGACCGGCAATGCGCTCACCACGCAGGCGCGGCCGGAGGTTGGAGCGATGCTCGAGATGCTGCGGCTCTTCGCCGGGCTCGGGTCGGAGCTCAAAGGCCGAACGCTGCCGTGGGAAAACGGTCAGCTTTGCTATACGACGCGCGATCCGCTCGGCGTCGTCGCTGCGATCATTCCGTGGAACGCGCCGCTCTTTCTAATGGCAGCGAAGCTCGGGCCTTCGCTGATCGCCGGCAACACGATCGTGATGAAGACGGCCGAGCAGGCGCCGCTCGCGGTGCTGCGTGCGATCGAGATCATGCAGGAGATCCTTCCCGCCGGCGTAGCGAACGTGATCTCGGGCTTCGGGCCGGACGCGGGAAAGCCGCTCGCCGAGCACCCGCTCGTGCGCAAGATCACGTTCACCGGATCGGGTGCCGTGGGCAAGGAGATTCTTCGCTATGCCGCCGACAAGCTCTGCCCGGTAACGCTCGAGCTCGGCGGTAAGAGTCCCAACATCATCCTGCCGGATGCGGACCTCGACCTGGTGGTCCCGGGTGTCATCACCGGCATGCGCTTCACGCGCCAGGGGCAATCGTGCTCGGCCGGCACGCGCCTCTACATTCACGACAAGGTCTACGACGAGGTCGTCGCGCGCAGCATCAAAGCGATGCGCGAGCTCCGGATCGGTCCGCCGATCGACGAAGAGACGCAGATGGGCGCGATCATCTCGCGCGAGCAGTTCGACCGCGTCACCCGATACGTCGCCATCGCGCGCGAGACGCCGGGAACGAAAATCCTCTGCGGCGGCGCGCGGCCCGCGGATCCGGCGTTGCAGAAAGGCTATTTCTATCAGCCGACGCTGATCGAAGGTGCGCCGCACGATTCTCCCGTGTGTCAGGACGAGATCTTCGGGCCCGTCGCCGTTGCGACCCGGTGGAGCGATTACGAGGAGATGATCCGCCAGGCGAACGGCACGCAATTCGGGCTCGCCGCGGCGATCTGGACGCGCGATCTTGCGCGCGCGATGGACCTGGTCCAGCGCATCCAGGCGGGATTCGTCCAGGTGAACCAGTACATCACGCCGCGCGCCACACTCTCCTACGGCGGTCTCAAGATGAGCGGCCTCGGCAAGGAGAACACGCTGGAAGCGATGGTCGAGCACTTCACGTCGAGCAAGACCGTCATCATCAACCCGGGCGTTCCGCGCGGCTGAAGCGAGGGCGCAGGTTCCGGCGAAAGGGGCCGTTGCCACTCGGATCTAGGCAAGAAAATCTTTATCTCAAGCGCACAATTATTGGCTTTTCTTTCACCTTTGCCGCGCCAATAATTGACCTGAACGCGGCCGGCGGAAAAACGGAGATTCCCGCGGCGCCGCCGGCTTCCGGCGGCAGGGGTGCGGCTCATACCTCGCGCCGCCGCGATCGACCGATGACCGAATTGCTCAAAGTCAGAGTCTGGCGCGGCACCGACCGCGGGGCATTCACCGCATACGACGTCCCCCGCAGCGAAAGCCAGACGGTGCTCGACGTCGTCACGCACATCCAGCGCCGGATCGATCCGACGCTTTCGTATCGCTTCGCTTGCCGCGTCGGGATGTGCGGGTCGTGCGCGATGAGCGTCAACGGCATCGCGCGCTGGACGTGCCGCACCCACGTGTCGCGCGTCGCCAACGACGGCGTGGTCGAGATCGCGCCGCTGCCGAACCTGCCGGTCATCAAGGATCTCGTCACCGACATGCGCGAGTTCTTCGACAAGTGGGCGGCGGCGAGAGGGCAATTCAAAGGCACGAAGACTCGTCACGACGATTTCGCGCGGATCGCGCCCGCGTCACGCGAGCGCGTTGCGGCGGACGCCGGCATCGAATGCATCGGCTGCGCGGTCTGCTACGCGTCCTGCGATGTCGTCGCCTGGCGCCCGGCGTTTCTCGGTCCCGCCGCGCTCAATCGGGCGTGGACGCTCGTCAACGACCCACGTGACGTGCAGCAGCGCGAGCGATTGCGCGCGGTTGCCGGCGATGCGGGCTGCCATTCCTGCCACACGCAAGGCTCGTGCAGCGAACGCTGTCCAAAGCACATCGAGCCGACCGCCGGCATCGCAGCGCTGAAGCGACTCGCCGCGCGAGCCGCGCTTCGAGGCGAGCTGTGAGCGCAGTCCGCACGCAAGCGCTGCTGTGGTACTGGCAGCGAGTGAGTGCGATGGTGCTGGCGCTGTGCGTCGTCGTGCACCTCGCGGGAATCATCTACGCAGTGCGTGGCGGACTCACCGCGGCCGAGATACTCGGGCGCACGCGAGGCAACTGGACGTTCGGCGCGTTCTACGCGGTCTTCGTCGTCGCCTGCGCGATCCACGCGCCGATCGGCGTTGCCAACATCATCGGCGAAACCACCGTCGGGCGGGGATCGTCGGCGCTCGTCATCGCGTCGGTGCTCGGGGTCGCGATTCTCCTGATGGGCCTGTCCGCCGTCTACGGGCTGGTCGCGCAATGATGCGCACGAGCGACTACCGCGCGCGGATGCATCCGGGCTATTGGGCGTTCGCCGTCCATCGCGTTTCGGGACTCGCGCTCGCGCTGTTCCTGCCGGTGCACTTCTGGGCGCTCGGTCTGGGACTGCAAGGCGAGGCGGCGCTCGACGGTTTCCTCAGGGCGACCGACAACGCAGCATTCAAGTTCGGCGAGTGGGGGCTCGTCGTGCTTCTCGCCGTTCATCTGATGGGTGGCGTGCGGCTGCTCCTGATCGAGTTCGCGCCGTGGTCGGGTCCGCGCAAGAATCTGATCGCCTTGGCGATGGGTTGCGCGATCGCAGCCGGCCTCGCGTTCGCGCTGGCGCTCATCGGGTAGACATCATGCAAATAGATCTCGACAAGGTCGAAGATGCCGCGCGCGAGCTCTATGTCCGCGCGCTCAAGGTCCTTCCCCCGGACGTGAAAGCCGGGTTCGATCGGCTGCGTGGAAGCGAGACGTCGGCGCGCGGAAAGCGCGTGCTCGACACGATGCTCACGAACATCCGTGTCGCCGAGCAGACAAACAATCTGCTTTGCCAGGATACCGGGGTGCCGATCTACAACGTCACGATCGGCCGCGGCGTCGACGTCGACGGCTTCGCGCTCAAGGAGGCGCTGCGCAGAGGGTGCGAGCGTGCGACGCGCGAACATTCGCTGCGCTCGTCGATCGTGCATCCGCTCACGCGCAGGAACGAACAGACCTCCTGCGGGATCGAAGTGCCGGTGATTCACCTCGATTTTTCCGATACCCCCGACGAGCTCGTCATCGAGATGATCCCGAAGGGCAGCGGCTCGGAGAACAATTCCTTTCTGAAGATGGCGATACCCGCGGAGGGCGTGGACGCGATCAAGACGTTCGTCGTCGACTGCGTGATCGCCGCCGGCGCGAAGACGTGTCCGCCGACGATCGTCGGCGTCGGCATCGGCGGCACGTCCGATCTGTGCGTCGCGCTCGCGAAGCGCGCGGCAACGCGCGAGCTCGGCACGCACTGTGCCGATCCCGACGGCGCGAAGCTCGAGACGGAGCTCTCGGCGGCGGTCAATCGCCTTGGCGTCGGGCCGCAAGGTCTCGGCGGCGATTCGACGGCGTTCGCCGTCCATATCGAGCTCGCGGCCACGCACATCACGATGAACCCGGTCGCCGTCAACATGCAGTGCCACTCCGCACGGCGCGCGAGCGCCACGTTCACGCCGGCCGGAATCGCGTACGGTTTCTAGGCCCTGACTCAATGGCCCACTACGACCTCGTCACGCCGATCAGCGAAGAGCAGGCGCGCGCGCTGCGCGTCAACGATACGGTCACGTTGCAGCAGACGCTCTTCGGCATCCGCGACGCGACGCTGATCCACATGTTCGATCGCGGACGCCGCACGCGCTTCGACCTGCGCGGCCATGCGGTGATTCACACCGCGCCGAACGTGCACAAGGTCGAGAAGAGCGCCGCGAATCCGGTCGGATACGCGCCGATGTGCGTGGGCACGACGACCTCCGATCGGATGGAGCGCTTCACCGATCCGCTGATGGCGCAGTACGGCGTGCGCTTGATCATCGGCAAGGGTGGAATGCGCGACGCCTCGCTTGGCGCGTTCAAGCGCTACGGCGGCGCCTATCTCGCGATCATCGGCGGCGCCGCAGCGCTCGAGACGACGTGGATCGAGCGGATCGAGGACGTCGACATGGACGATCTCAATCCCGAGTCGCTGTGGAAGTTCCGCGTGCGCGACTTCGGGCCGCTGCTCGTCGCGATGGACAGCGACGGCGGCAGCGCCTACGACCTCGTCAAGCACGACGTGCAGGCGGCGCGCGCGCGGGTACTGCGGGATCTCGGGGTCCGCGGATCGTGACGTTGAAGCGCGTCCGGACCGACATCCTGATCCTCGGTTCCGGCGGCGCGGGGCTGTTCGCCGCGCTGCATGCGCACGAAGCGAATCCAGCTCTGTCGATCACGGTCGCCGTCAAAGGGCTTCTCGGCAAATGCGGTTGCACGCGAATGGTCCAAGGCGGCTACAATGTCGCGCTCGCCGCCGGCGACTCGATCGAGCGCCATTTCATGGACACGATCGAGGGCAGCAAATGGCTCGCGAACCAAGACCTCGCGTGGACGCTGGTGACGAAGGCGATCGAGCGCATCCACGAGCTCGAGAACGAGCTCGGCTGCTTCTTCGATCGCAACCCGGACGGCACCATCCACCAGAAGGCTTTCGCCGGGCAGACGTTCGATCGCACGGTCCACAAGGGCGACTTGACCGGCATCGAGATCATCAACCGGCTCGCCGAGCAGGTCTGGGCGCGCAACATCGCGCGGCTCGAGGAGCATCGCGCCGTCGAGCTCATCAAGACGGCGGACGGATCGGCGCTCGCCGGCGTGTTGCTGATCGACATGCGCTCGGGCGAGTTCGTGCTGG
Source organism: Casimicrobiaceae bacterium (assembly GCA_035857655.1). Lineage (GTDB taxonomy): Bacteria > Pseudomonadota > Gammaproteobacteria > Burkholderiales > Casimicrobiaceae > CAIWHR01. The sequence continues at coordinate 5,316 of DASSGI010000365.1, forward strand.
TCGAGGCGAAAGCCGTGCTGCTCGCGACCGGCGGCGGCCCGACGATGTACCGCTATCACACGCCGTCGGGCGACAAGAGTTGCGACGGAATGGCGATGGCGCTCCGCGCCGGGCTCGTGCTGCGCGACATGGAGATGGTTCAGTTCCACCCGACCGGACTTCTCGCGGGCACGCATACGCGGATGACGGGAACGGTGCTCGAAGAAGGCTTGCGCGGCGCCGGCGGACATCTGCTGAACGGCGCCGGCGAGCGCTTCATGCAGCGCTACGACGCGAACGGCGAGCGCGCAACGCGCGATATCGTCTCACGTGCGATGTACTCGGAAATGCGCGCAGGCCGGGTGACGCCGAACGGCGGCGTCTATCTGCAGATGCACCACCTCGGCCCCGACAACGTGCGCCGGCAGTTCAAAGGCATGGTCGATCGCTGCGCAGATTGCGGGTTCGATCTCGCGGGCGGTCGCGTCGAAGTCGTTCCCACCGCCCACTACATGATGGGCGGCGTCGTTTTCAATGCCGACTGCACGACGGCGCTCGACGGATTGTTCGCCGCGGGCGAAGACACCGGCGGCGTTCACGGCGCGAATCGCCTCGGCGGCAATGGTGTCGCCAATTCGACGGTCTTCGGCGGGATCGCAGGCGAAACGATGGCGGCATGGCTGGCCGAGAATCGCGAGTTCCGCGCGCCTGACCTTGCTGCGGCGGAGCGCGCGATCGCTGCGAGCGAGGCGCCGTTTCGCGTCACGCCCGGCAATCCCGAGGCAGTCCGCGAAGCGCTGCTCGACTGTATGTGGGACGACGTCGGCATCCTTCGCGAAGGGGCACGCCTGCGCCGCGCGATCGGCCGCCTCGAGGAGCTCGACGCCGAGCTCGATCGCACCGGCGTCGACGGGACGCATCGCGACTACAACATGAGCTGGCACGACTGGCTCAACCTGAAGAGCCTGATCGCGGTCGCGCGCGTGATCGCAATCGCTTCGCTCGCGCGCGAAAATTCGCGCGGTGCGCACTTTCGCGAGGACTTCCCCGAGGCGGGCGATCTCGCGACATCGTCGTTCACCGTCGCGCGGCAGCGTGGCGACAAGATCGAGATCGGTCACGAGCCCGTGCGTTTCACGCGTGTCAAACCCGGCGAATCGCTGATCCGGGAGGCGGTCGAGATGCAGGCGGCCCGATGAACGTCGATCGACGGCACCGCTGAGTCGTCGCAGGCATGGATCACGCCGAGCCACTCGATCACGGATGCAGCCGCAGGAAATCGGCTGCAGCAGCCTGAGCGCGTCTCGTGATCTCGCGGGAGTTCGGCCGCTCGGCGACGCCGAGGAAGAGGCTCGTCATCAGGTCGCGCCATAGCAGCCCTGTGAACTGCGCCGCCAGGTCTGCTGGGCTCCCCTCGAGCAGTCCTGACGCTCGAGCCTGAAGCATGATGTTGCGCAGCGCGGCGCGGCTCGTCTCGCGCCCGATGGAATCGAGTGTCCGGGCCACCTCGGGCGCCTGGACTGCCTCGGCGATCGCCAGCCGGAATACAGCGATGACGGTCGGATCGCTGATCTCGCGGAGAAGCTGCGCCCCAAACGAAGCGAGCACGTGTTCGAGTGTCGCGCGGTCGCGCGGCACGGGCACGTTGGTCGGCACCTGCAGCCGCTTGGCGCGTTCGCTGATGCAGGCGATCAGCATTTCCTGCTTGTTGCCCACCAGCGCGTAAAGCTCGCGCTTCGAAACGCGCGCGCGTGTGGCGATCTCGAGCGTGCTGGCCGCCGCATAACCGTGTTCCATGAACGCCGCGAACGCCGCTTCCAGGATGCGCCTGCGCACCGCGGTTTGCCTGTCGTCTTCCTGACGCCTTTTTGACTCAGCTTTCGTAGCCATCGCGGCCTCCCTTGACATCCGGTACCGAATAGTACCATACTCGGCCCGTCATGGTATCCAAGGGTACCATCCATCGTCGATAGTCGAACCGTAGCAAGGAGATGATCATGATCAAGCCCAGAATCCTCGTGACCGGCGCGACCGGGAAAACGGGCAGCGTCGTCGTGAGCGAGCTGCTGAAGGCCGGTTATCCCGTCCGCGCCATGGTGCGCCGGGAAGATGGCCGCAGCGCACGCCTGAGGGCGCAGGGTGCCGAGATCGCAGTCGCCGAGATGAGCGATGTCGAGCGAATTGCCGACGCGCTGAAAGGCATTCAGCGCGCCTACTACTGCCCGCCGTTCGATCCGTACATGATTCAAGGCGCGGTCGCGTTCGCGGTCGCCGCGAGGGAAGCTCGGTTCGAGCATATCGTCGGGCTGACTCAATGGCTGGCGAGCCCGTCGCATCCGTCGCTCATGTCTCGCCAGCATTGGCTCGTCGATCGGCTGTTCGCGATGACCCCTGGCGTTGCGCATACGATCGTCAGACCAGGCTTCTTCGCCGACGCGTACCTGGTGACGATCGGGTTTGCCGCGCAACTTGGCGTCTTCCCGTGGATCTTCGGCGACAGCCGTAACGCGCCACCTTCGAATGAAGACATCGCGCGGGTCGCCGTCGCAGCGCTGATGGATCCCGCGCGGCATGCCGGGAAGAGCTACCGTCCCACAGGTCCGGCCTTGCTCGGCGCGGAGGAGATGGCCGACGCGATCGGCCTGGCTGTCGGGCGATCGGTCAGCGCCGTGCCGACCCCGACCTGGATGTTCATGAAAGCCGCCCGGTTGGCCGGCTACCCGATCGACGTATTGAACGGCGTTCGCTATTACATCGACGATCACAAGCGCGGAGCGTTCGAGCTGGGCGCGCCCACCACCGACATACTCGATGTGACCGGCCGCCCGGCCGAGGACTTCGAGACGATCGCGCGGCGCTATGCGGCACTGCCGGGCAACCGCAGGACCCTCGGTAACCGGCTCCGCGAGTTCGCGCAGTTCATGATCATCCCGCTGAGCCCGACGTTCGATTTCGACCGCTACGACCGCGAGCTGCGCCGCCCATTCCCGTCGGAGCCGCAGCTGGCGTCCGAGTCCAGGATCTGGCGGCGCGAGCACACGATCGCGCGCGCCGCCAAGCCCGCAGCGACGGACCGCGACAAAACGGATTCCGCCACCAGCCGCGTGCCGGCGTGACGCCGTTCTTCAACAGTCAAATAGGAAGGAGACGCTCATGTTGCCGCAATTCAGCTTCTTCGCGAGCATCGCATTCAGCTTCGTCGCGTGGGGAATCGTTACCGTCCGATATATCTGGCCCAAGCTCCGCGTTCTGCCGCGTGCCGAAGCCTTGCGGCCGCTGCTCGTCCTGCACAGCTTTCGATTCATCGGGTTGGCGTTCCTGGTCCCGGGCGTCGTCTCGGTCGACCTGCCGTCCGCCTTCTCGCACTCCGCGGCGTACGGCGACATCATCGCGGCGATACTTGCGCTGCTTGCGCTGCTATCGCTATCACGTGGCCCCGGCGTGGTCATCGCGTGGATCTTCAATCTGTGGGGCTCCGCCGATCTGCTGAATGCGTTCTATCAGGCCAATGCGGCGGGGCTCGCGCCAGGGCAGCTGGGAGCCACCTATTTCATTCCGACTCTCATCGTGCCGCTGCTGCTGATCACGCACGCGCTCGCGTTTCGGATTCTTCTGCAGCAAGGAAGAGATCCCGTCATGCGCGAGAGCCGGCGTCCCGCATGACCCGCGGCGGGAGCCGCTTTCACTCCGTCGAAATCAGCGCCTGATCTTCGGCGCCGCGACGCCTTCGATCATCACGTTCACGCACGCCGGCAGTCCCGAGCGCTGTGAGCGCTCGACCGCCGCCGGCAACTCGCTCGCGTCGGTTACGAGCTCGCCGTGGCCTCCGAATGCAGCCGCCACGAGGTCGTAGCGCGTCGGCAACAGCTCGCAGCCGTGCGCGCGATCCGCTCCATAGTCGCGCAACTGGATCTGATATTCGGCGTTCCAGCGCGCGTCGTTGCCGATCAGCGCGACGAACGGGAGCTTGTAGCGGACCGCGGTGTCGATTTCGGCGGGATGGAAGCCGAACGTTCCGTCGCCGAGGACCGCGACCACCGGCGCATCGGGCAGCACGCTGCGTACGCCGATTGCATAGGGCAGCGCCGTCCCGATCGCGCCGGCCACGCCGTTGATCACGCGATGCGGCGCCGAAACACATGCTTGCGCCCATTGCCCGAACTCACCGCCGTCGGCGACGAGCGCCGAATCGGGATGCGAATCGAGCAACGCCTGCAGCGGCCGCAACGCTTCGACCGGATGCAGTCGCTCTCTTGCCGTCGCTCTCGCTTCTCCCCACGACGGCGGCCGGTAACGGATCGCGTCGCGCACGTCGTCGCGCCACGAGCTGCGGGCGGATCCGTTTGCCGCAGCGGATTGGGTGAGCGTTGCTAACGCGGAGAACGCATCCGCCATCGCCGACACGGCGACTCGATCGCCGACTGCGCGGCGCGCGCGTTCGAGCTCGCTCTGATCCGCGTCGATCTGCAGGAACACGCACTGCTGCGACAACGCCGGCGGGCGTCCGAACTGCAACGTGAAGTCGAGGCGCTTGCCGATCAGCAGCACGCAGTCCGCCTGCTGGAGAACCTCGGCGAATGCGCCCAGGCTGGGATCCGCGATTCCACGCGGGCTCTCCATTCCCACGACGGGAACGTTGGTCGCGTCCTCGAGCGTCGCGGCGAGCGCGCGCCCGCGCCGTGTCAATGCTGCGGGCCCGACGATGATCAGCGGGCGCGATGCTCGGCGGAGCCGCTGAAGCAGCGCATCCGCCGTGCGCGAATCGAGCGCGAGCGGATCGGGAGCCAGATTGGACGCCGGCGGAATGGACGACGCACCCGCGTCACCTTCGAGCGCGTCGAACGGAAGGCTCAGGTGCACCGGCCCCGGACGCCCGGATTGCGCGGCGCGGATCGCGAGCGCGATATCGCCTGCAACCGCGTCGGCGCTGCTGCACGTCGATGACGCTTTCGCGAGCGGCGCCGCGATGTCGGCCTGGCGCATCTCCTGGAATGCGCCCATTCCGAGCTCGCGATTCGCGGCATGCCCGGAAAGCAGCAGAACCGGGGACTCGCACATCCGCGCGGTGTAGAGCGCGGACACGGCATTGGCATGGCCGGGACCTCCTGTGACGAGCGCGACGCCGATCTCGCCGGAAATTCGCGATGCTGCATCCGCCATGTGGACGGCCGCCGCCTCGTGCCGCGCATGGACGAGCTCGATGCCGCTGTCCGTGACTGCGTCGAACACCGACATGACATGGTTGCCCGACACCGTGAAAATGCGCCGCACGCCGGCCTGGGCCAGCGTTTCCATCAATCGATCCGCGCCTCGAGTCTTCATGCGAGCATTATGAAAGTGGATACCGCGAGCAACAACA
>DASSGI010000366.1:0-8959 GCA_035857655.1 Casimicrobiaceae bacterium
GTCGCGTCGCGGTCGAAGCGCGGAAAGCATCCCCAGACCGATCGAGCCCGCCGAATCGACGAGAAGGCCGATCGCGCCGTTGCCGATCAGCGCGAGGTCGAGGGAGTGCGTCCGTGAGCCTTCGCAGTGGAGTTCATCTTCGTTCGCAATGGTTGCTGGGACGCCGCTTCCACGGCGGCAAGCCAGGCGCGTACCGCCGCGACGTCGCGCAGCCGGAAGCGCGCTCGCGTCGCGCCGCGCCCGACCTTCACCGCCCATCCGCCGAGATGCGTCGCGGCGACGAATCCGTACTCGTCGGTCAGGTCGTCGCCGACGAACACCGGCAGACGCCCCGCGAACGGGGGCTCCGCCATGTATTCGAGCATCGCGGTTCCCTTGTCGCGGCCGTCGGGCTTGATCTCGAGAATCCTCTTTCCGGGCTGCAGCCGCCATTGCGCGCTGATGGCCGTCTCGCGCAGCATCGTGCGCAGCGTCCGGTGAACGTGCGCGGCGAGCTCCGGCGCGCGCCGATAGTGGAGCGCAAGCGTCGCGCCCTTGTCCTCGAGCAGCAGTCCGGGGTGGCGCGTTGTGAAGCGCCAGAGCTCTCGGCGCAGCCGCTCGACCCCGCGCATCGACGCTTCGTGCAGATGAATCGAACCGTCGGCCGCCCGGCGCTCGAGCCCGTGCTGTCCGGCAACGGGGAGCGTGAGGCCGCGAAACAGCCGATCGGCGTCCGCGATCGCACGACCGGTGATGAGCGCAACGGCGCCGCCGAGCCGCTTCGCGAGTGCGGGCAGCAGCGCGCGGATGTTCGCGTCCACGCGCACGCGATCCGGCGTCGACGCGAGATCGAGCAGCGTGCCGTCGATGTCGAGAAACAATGCGCAGCGCGCGTTGAGGGTGGGCGGCGGACCGTGGCGCGGTGCGCGCGTACCGGCGCGATTAGCCGGTGCGGACGCGGGCACGCGGCGGCGCGCGTCAGCCATGACGAACCGGCTCCTCGGCGGTGCGAATGCGGCCGCGTTGCCGCATCACCGCGGCGTCGAGCAGCATCCGTCCCGCCCAGCGGTAGACGTTGAATTCGCGCACCACGCCGCGCATGAAGCGCATGCGGTCGCGCTGCTCGTCGGCGGGCATCGTCAGCGCCATGTGGAGCGCCGCCGCGCACTGGTCGGCGTCGTACGGATTCACGATCAGCGCTTCGGCAAGCTCGCGCGAAGCTCCGGTGAACTGCGAAAGGATGAGGACGCCCTGCTCGTCGTCACGCGAGGCGACGTACTCCTTCGCGACGAGATTCATCCCGTCGTGCAGGCTGCTCACGAAGCAGAGGTTCGCGGCCCGATGGTGCTCGTAGACCGAGTCGGGCTCGTGGTGCTCGGCGAGCAGGATGATCGGCGGGTGCTTCGCATCGGCATAGCGCTCGTTGATCTCGGCGGCGCGCGCGCGAACGTGCGCCGCGTAGTCGCGATACTCGTCGATCGTGCTGCGGCTCGGCGCCGCGATCTGGACGAACGAGAAGCGGCCGATCCAGCGCGGCTCCATCTCGAGCAGCCGCGCGACCGCATTGAAACGCTCGATGATGCCCTTCGTATAGTCGAGCCGGTCGATCCCGATGCCGAGCAGGTGATTCGCGGGAAGCCCCAGGCGCTGGCGCACCGCGCGCTGCGCCTCCGGAATCTCCTTCGCCGACGCGAGCGGCGCCGGCGGCCACTCGATCGAGATCGGGTAACGATGCACGACCGTCGTCTGGCCGCGGCGGTCGATGGTGAACGACTCACGGTCCACCCGTGCCTCGATCAGCCGATCGACGGTGTCGAGGAAGTTATTGCAGTGGAATTGCGTGTGGAAGCCGATGATGCTGCTGCCGAGCAACCCCTCGAGCAGATCGACGCGCCACGGACAGATCGCGAACGACTCGGGATTGGGCCATGGAATGTGCCAGAACGTGATGATCGTCGCTCCGGGCAGGCGCTCGCGGATCATCTTCGGCAACAGCGCGTAGTGATAGTCCTGGACGAGGACGACCGGGTCCTTCGTCGCGGATTCGGCCGCGACCGCGTCGGCGAACCGCGCGTTCACGGTCCGGTAATACTCGAAGTCGCTCGAACGGAACGTCGGTCGGACGTGAGCGATGTGGCAGAGCGGCCACAGGCCTTCGTTCGCGAATCCCGCGTAGTAGCCGGCTTCCTCTTCCTTGGTGAGCCAGATGCGCCGCAGCTGGTAGATCGGATGCTCGGGCGGCACGGCGATGCGATCGAAGCGATCGACGGTTTCGCGATCGGCGGAACCGCTGCCGTGCGCGATCCACGTGCCCGAGCATGCGCGCATCACCGGCTCGAGCGCCGTGACCAGGCCGCTCGCCGGGTGCTGGAGCTGAATGCCTTCCGCGGTTCGCCTGTGAATGTAAGGCTCGCGGTTCGCAACGACGATGACGTCGTTGCCGTGGAGCTCGCTGCGCAACGTCGCCCGCAGCGCCTGCTGGTCCCAGATCCGCTGGCTGCCGTCGAGCGGCCGGTACTGGCGCTCGAGATCGCGGATCAGCTCGCGCAGGTCGCGCGCAATCGGCCGCAGCTCGGGCGCGGTCGACGCCGGCGAGGCTCGCAGGATCCCCTCGCCGCGCAGGAGCGCGCGCAATCCCTGCACCCATCCGCGCCACGAGAGCTGCGCAATGACCACGGTGATCAGCGCGATCGCAGCGGAGAGCGCGATGAAGAAGTAGAACAGGTAGCGGCGCGTCTCCTCGCTGCGGCGTGCGACAAAGCTCATGTCGTGGACGAGGATCAACTGCGCGCTTGACATGCCGTCGGCGTCGACAGCGCGCACCGCCACGTGCAACGGGCCGTGCGGGGTCTGCAGCACCTGCTTGTCGCCATCCGAATCGGCGTAGTTGCCGAGCGTCGAGCAGGTGATCTCGCGCGGAAAGTTCGGCGTGGCGATCAGCCCTGCGCCGGGCGAGAGGCACAGGCCGACGCCATAGAGGCGCTCGTCCTGCAGCATCTTGTTGAAGAACGCCAGGATCCGAGGTTCGGACCGGGTGGCGACGAGCGTCGACATCGGCTCCTGCACCGTCGACGCAATCATGCTCGAGCGCACGTCGAGATCGCGGACGAACCAGCGCTGCATCAGCGAATCGGCCAGCGGAACCGAAATGTACGCGAACGCGCCGAGCGCGAGCAGCAAGGGGATCAGGAATCGTAGCGATAGGCGCACGAGTCGGAATGCGGGACGCGGGGTCAGCGGACGATTTTACGCGTCTGATCCGGCGTCCGCCCTCGGTTCGAGTCCTACAAATATCCCGCAAGCGCCGTCGGTGGGCATCTTACAAAAGACCACTGAACCGGCCACTCGGTGTTTCTACGACACGACGCTCGCGCCGTAGCCGCCGACGAGCAGCCGGCCTGCAGCGAAGCGCTCGATCGAGTACGGCGCGAGCGGCAGATCGGTCGGGAGCCCGAGCGCCGATTGGGCGACAAGCCGGCCTATGGCGGGCGAGAGCTTAAAGCCGTGACCGGAGAACCCGAACGCGACGTGGAACCGCTCGATCCCGGGGAGCGGACCGAGCACCGGATTCCAGTCGGGAGTGACGTCGTAGACGCCGGTCCACGAGTGCGCGAGACCCGCATCCGCGAACGCGGGTACGCGGTGGGCGAGCAGCTCGCCCAGCTCCGCAACGTGATCGAGCGTGACCTCGCCCTGTCGCGTATCGGGCGCGGCGAGCGGCTCCCCGTCGCGGGTGTCGCCGATCATCAGCTGCCGCCCCGCGTAGCTGCGGAAATAGATGCCCCCCGGTGGCACCCAGTCCATGACAACTGGGAGATTCGGCGCATACGGCGTCGCGGACTCGAGCGAAACGACCGCGTGACGCGACAGCGTCAACGGCACTGCGATGCCGGTCCATTGCGTGATCTCGTGCGACCACATGTTCTGCGCGCTGACGACCACGCCCGCGGCGATCGTCCCTCCGTTCGTCACGACGCCCGTGACGCGTGCCCCGTCGCGAACGAGCCCGGTGACGGTCACCCCTTCACGGATGACCGCACCGTGGCGGCGTGCGGCGCGCGCATACGCCGACAGCGTCATGTACGCGTCTGCATATCCGGCGCGGGGCTCCCAGCCGATGACGGGTTCGTCACTGAAATCGAGCAACGGGTGGATGCGCCGCGCGGCGCCGGTATCGATCTCCTCCGCGGTGACTCCGGCCCTGCGCTGGACTGCGAGCGTTGCGCGGAGTGTGGCGGCACGCTCGCCTTCGGGTGCGATCAGCATCAAGCCGCAGCGATTCAGTCCGCAGTCGGCATCGTCGTCGTCCAGGTAACGCCGGAAATCGGCGAAGACATCGAGCGCCGCCTGCGCGAGCGCGACATTCTCGGGCACCGAGTAGTGCGTGCGAACGATGCACGACGACTGCGCTGTCGTGCCGCCGCCGAGCTCGCCGCGCTCGAGGAGCAGCACGCGCCCCGCGCCGAGGCGCGCGAGATGACAGGCGATCGACGTGCCGATGACGCCGCCGCCGATCACGATCGCATCGAAGCGCTCCATGGATTGGGTCGACAACTGCTCGTGCACGCGGGAATCGACCGCGCGCTTCGTGCACACGTCATTCGCGCGGCTCTTTGAGCTTAGCATGTGGCGCCTGGTCCCGGGATCGCAGTCGCGGCGATCCGTGGCATTCTTCGGCACCGCGAGCTTCGGCATCTGGAGCGCGAGACTCGCGCCGCATCGAGGGGGAGAATTCGATGATCGTTCCATCCCGGATCGCCGGCCGCGCGTGCGCGGCGGCTCTTTCCCTGCTGTGGCTCGTCCCGCGCTCGCTTGTGTTCGCCGCGGAGCCGACGCCGATCGTGCAGACGGCGTCGCCCGCGGCGGCGGTGGCGCATCGAAGCATCGGTCTCGCGCTTTCCGGCGGCGGGGCGCGCGGCCTCGCGCATGTCGGCGTGCTCAAGGTTCTCGACGAGATGCGAGTGCCGATCAGCTGCGTGACGGGGACGAGCATGGGCGCCGTCGTGGGCGGCACGTTCGCGTCGGGAACGTCTCCCGAGAAAATGGAGGAGATCGTTCTGAAAGCCGACTGGGACGAGATCTTCCGCGATCGCCCGCCGCGGGACGAGATCTCGGCGCGGCGCAAGCAGGACGACTCTGTTCGCGCCGGAATTCGGCGTCAAGAACGGCGCTCTCGCGCTGCCGAAGGGCGTGATCGCCGGCGTTTCGATCGAGGCGTTCTTCCGCGTGATGACGACGTCGGCAATCGACATCAACGACTTCCGCAAGCTGCCTATTCCGTTCCGCGCGGTAGCGACCGACATCGAAACCGGCGAGGCCGTCGTGCTCGCCAAGGGCAGCGTTGCGCAGGCGATGCGCGCGAGCATGTCGGTTCCCGGCGCGATCGCGCCGGTCGAAATCGACGGAAAGCTGCTCGTCGACGGCGGCATCGCGAACAACCTGCCGATCAACGAGGCGCGGAAGCTCTGCGCCGACGTTATCATCGCCGTCAACATCTCGACGCCGCCGCTCAAGCGCGACGAGATCAATTCCGCGTTGACCGTCGCCGCGCAACTCGTCAACTTCCTCGGCAAGCAGACGGTCGACGAGGAGTTGAAGAGCATCGGCCCCGACGACGTGCTGATCCAGCCGGACCTCGGCGACATCTCTGCGGGGAGCTTCGATCGCGCAGCCGACGCGATCAAGGTCGGCGAGACGGCCGCGCGCGGGATGTCCGATTCGCTGAAGCGCTACAGCCTCCCGCCGGAGCAGTACGCGATGCTTCGCACGCTGCAGAGCGGCGAGAGAAAGGAGCTCGGCACGGTGGGCGAGATTCGCGTCGAGGGGCTCCAGCGTTCCAATCCCGAGGTCGTCCGCGCGCTGGTGCAGAGCGCGCCGGGCGAGCCGGTTTCCGAGGAGAAAATCGGCAGGGACCTGCGGCGAATTTACGGGCGCGGCGACTTCGAATCGCTCGGGTACCACCTGGCCGGAGAGGCCGGCCCGCGAGCCCTCGTGATCGAGCCGAAGGAAAAGTCGTGGGGGCCGGATTATTTGCGCTTCGGCTTGGGTCTCGCAAGCGACTTCCAGGGCGACAACCAGTTCAACCTGCTCGTTCAGTATCGCAAGACATGGCTGAACAAGCTGGGCGGCGAATGGCTGACCGAAGCTCAGATTGGGCAGAACACACATCTGTACACCGAGTTCTACCAGCCCCTCACCGAGAGCGGCGTGTGGTTCGTCGCACCGTACGGACTGATCGGACAGGCGACGCGAGGCGTGTTCCAGGGCGACAACAAGATCGCCGACTATCTCGTCAAGCTGATCCAGGGAGGCCTCGACGGCGGGCTCGTGCTCGGAACGCTTGGCGAGCTGCGAGTCGGTCCTGTATGGACGCACGTGAATGCGCACGTCGACACGGGTTCGCCGGTGCTGCCGTCGGTCATAGAGACGACCGCGGGGCTCCGCTCGATCCTCTACATCGATGCGCTCGATCACGCGTGGTTCCCGTCGAGCGGCTATTCGCTCGTGGCGACCGGCTACGCGGCGCTGACGTCGTTCGGATCCGCGCTCGACTACGAGCGCGTCGAAGGCAGGGCGACCGCAGCATGGAGCTGGGGCCCCCACACGCTCAACTTCCAGGTCGCCGGCGGCACCGATTTCGGCTCGAACATGCCGGCGTACGAGTCGTTCACGCTCGGCGGACCGCTGCGGCTTTCAGGCTATCGCGTCAATCAATTCGCCGGCCGCAAGTACGGATTCGGCCGAATAATGTATTACAACAAGATCCTTCCGTTGCCGGACATTCTCGGCTCGGGCGTCTATCTCGGCGGCTCGGCCGAAATCGGGCGGATGACCGACCGCTTCGATGGTCTGCCCGCCGGCGGAACGCTGTGGTCCGGATCGATCTTTCTTGGCGCGGAAACGTTCGCGGGCCCGGCGTATCTCGGGTTCGGCGTGGGCGGCTCCGGAAACTGGAGCCTCTATCTGCTGCTCGGCGCTCCGAATTAGCGGCTACGGCGTCGTCTCGCTTTCGTGCCAGCGCGAGAGCGCGACGCGCGATAGCAGGACGGTTGCCGCGAACAGCGCGACGCCGCTCGCGGCGATGAGAAACAGCGCGGCAAAAAGGCGCGGCACGTTGAGCTGCATGCCGGCGAGCAGGATCTGGTATGCGAGCCCCGCGCCCTGTCCGCCGGTCCCCGCGACGAATTCGGCGACGACCGCGCCGATCAGCGCAAGTCCGCTCGCGATCCGCAGTCCGCCGAAGAAGTAGGGCAGCGCGCTCGGTATCCGCAGCCTTGTCAGGATCTGCCAGCGGCTCGCCCGGCACAGGCGAAAGAGATCGAGCAGGCCTCGGTCGACGCTGCGCAATCCGAGCGTCGTGTTGGAAATGATCGGGAAGATCGCGACGACGACCGCGCACAGCACGAGCGCGGCCCGCGTGTCCTTGACCCAGATGATGATGAGCGGCGCGATCGCGACGATCGGCGTCACCTGCAGCAGCACCGCGTACGGGAACAGACTCATCTCGATCCAGCGGCTTTGCACGAACACGAGCGCGACGCCCACCCCGACGACCGTGGCGATCGCGAGCGCGGTGAGCGCGATCCCGAGCGTCACCTCGAGCGAATCGGCGAGCAGCGCGCGATCGGCAACGAGCGCGCGCCAGACGACCGAAGGCGCGGGAACGATGTACGGCGGCACGTCGTAGTACGCGACGAGCCCCTGCCACGCGGCGAGAAGCGCAACCGCGATCAGCGCGGGCGCCGCGTAGCGCAGCGCACGGGACGGCGCGTTGGTGTCGTTCATCGTGCGGCTGGCCATTGCGAGCGCGCACCGGCGCCGGCATCGGCGACGAGCGCGGAGAGCTTCTGGCACGTCTGCGCGAACCGGGTCGACACGCGAAAAGCGTCGGTGCGCGGATGCGGCTCGTCGACAACGACCTCGGCGATCACGCGTCCCGGCCGCGCGCCCATGACCGCGACGCGGGTCGACAGGAAAACCGCTTCGTAGATGTTGTGCGTGACGAAGACGATCGTCAGCCGCTCTTGCGACCACAATCCGAGAAGCTCGCCGTCGAGGCGCTGCCGCGTGAATTCGTCGAGCGCGCCGAACGGCTCGTCCATCAGCAGCAGATCGGGTTTCAGCGCGAGCGCGCGTGCGATCGACACGCGCATCTGCATGCCGCCCGAGAGCTCGCGCGGAAGGTGCGACGCGAATTCCGACAGCCCGACGAGCGCGAGCGCTGCTGCGGCATCGCGTGCCGCAACGCTCCGCTCGACGTGGGCGAGATCGAGCGGCAGGCGCACGTTCGTGGCAACGCGCGCCCACGGCATCAGCGTCGGTGCCTGGAACACGAACCCGAGCCGTCGCCCCGGTCCGCCGGTCGTCGCAAAGTCGCCGCCCCACCACCGAAGCGTTCCCGCGCTCGGCGCGACGAGTCCGGCGATCAGGTTCAGCAGCGTCGTCTTGCCGCACCCCGAGGGCCCCAGCAGCGTCAGGAATTCGCGTTCGTGGATTTCGAGATCGACCGGCGCGAGTGCACGCGTGCCGTTCGCGTAGACCTTCTCGGCGCCCGCGACGGAAACGACCGGAACGCGTCCGCCGTCGCGAGTCGAACCCGGCATGCTCAGGGCAGGACCTTCACGTCGCGCACGATCGACAGCGTGAACGCGGCGGCGTAGTCGACGTTCGGCCTGGAAAGACCCGCGGTGCGCAGGAAGTCGATCGTCTTCTGCCAGCGCGCGTCCGTCATCGTCAGCAGGCCTCCGGTCGCCGTATCGGGACCGGCGACGATCGCGTGCTCTACGATCTTCCGATGTCCGTACGCGAGAAGCTCGTCGGACATCTGCGGATTGTCGCGCTTGATGAGCGCATTCCCGGGAGCGGGATTCGCGAGATAGCTCTTCCAGCCTTCGGCGGACGCGCGGACGAAGCGCGTCAGTGCGTCTGCGCGCGCGGACAGCGTATTGCGCGTGACGGCGAGCACTTCGGAGTACGGCGG
>DASSGI010000367.1:0-8533 GCA_035857655.1 Casimicrobiaceae bacterium
CATCCACATCGTGCGCGAAGGCTATTCGTTCTATTTCCCGATCACGACCGGGCTCATCGTTTCGATCGTGCTGAGCGTGATCCTCTGGCTGCTGCGCAAATGAGTGCGCGCCAGGCGCCGTCGGAGAGCTAGCTGGGCGGCGGAGGGGGTGCCTCCGACGAAGATCCCGCCGCATTTTGCCGGTCGTACTCGGCGAATTGCTCCCAAACGGCCGCACCGGGAATCTTTTCCGGCGGCATGAATCGCGCGAGATCGACGCCTGCGCAGCGAAACTTCCACAAGAGATACGGATGCTGCCACGTGAGGTGCACGCGGTAGTACACCGTGTGCGCGTTGTTCGATCCGTACGGTCGCTTGGCGAGGCGTTGAAGGATCTGCCTGTCGCCTCCGGTGCCGCTTTGGAAGCGCGGCATCGCCCATTCGGGGAACACGTCGTTGCAGGCGATCTTGTCGATGAAGAAACAGTTCGTGTCGACGAATCCACCCTGAGCTTTCGCGTAGACGCCGCGGCCCGGCCCGAGCGACGACCACGTGTCGGGGCACAGGTATTCGCCGGTCTTCGCGTCGACGAAGTGCATCAGCGAAAACGCCCACTCCTTGCCGGCGATCGCAGCGAGCATCGTCGCGAGGTGATCGGGCGCATACCAGTTGTCGTCGTCGAGATACGTGATGTAACGGCTGTTCGCCGCGTAGCTCAGGATCGTCTTGAGCGCACCGCCGTAGTTGCTCGCGTAGACGCCGCCGTGGCGCACCGAAGTCGAGTAGCCGAGATCGATCACGGTGACCGAGACGTTGCCCGGCCGCTCGGCGATCAGCGCTTCGAGCGTGCCGCGCTCGCCTTCCCAGCGGTCGATGCCGACGACGACGTGGATCCGGCCCGACAGGCGTTGCTCGTAGATCGAGCGCAGCGCTTGCGCGAAGGTCTGTCGCAGGACCGTGACCATCGCGATGCCGACATCGAACGGCTTTTGCAGGTCCTCGCTCATCAGGTCGACGCCGCGTCGCCGGATCCGAAGACCGGATTCGCGACCGGCTTTCGAATCGTGGCCGGGCTCCCGAAGACGACGACATTCTCGGGCACGTCCTTCACCACCGTGCTGCCTGCGCCGATCACCGCGTTGTCGCCGATCGACAGGCGCTCCACGAGCGTCGCCCCGATTCCGATGGTCACGCCGCGCCCGAGCTTCGACAGGCCTCCGACCGCGCTGCCGGGCTGAATGCGACTGAACGCTCCGACGTGCGTGTCGTGCCCGACCGTCGCGCCGCGGTTGACGAAGACGTGCTCACCGAGGCTCGCGCCGGCGGCCACCACGCTCCGCGCGCCGACGAACGTGCCCGCGCCAAGTGCGGCAAGCGGTGACACGTACGCGGTCGGATGCACGAGCGTGTGGAACGCGAGACCGAACCGCCGCTGCACCTCGGCCGCGAGCGCCGCGCGCGTCGGCGTGGTCGGGCCGAGCAGATAGACCTCGCCGGCAGCGGGACGGAACTCGGCGAGCTGCTCGATCGCGGGCGGCGCGCACAGCGACGCGAGGCTTGCCACGCGCTTCGCGACCGGGATGCTGCGCTCGTCACGGTCCTCGGGCAGGTGAATGACGACCTTCGCCGGAATCACGTCGTTGGCGAGCGCGCAGTCGAAGAGATCCGAGAGGATGTTGCTCGCGCCGAAGATCACCAGCCGAAGCCTGTCGTCGCTGCTCACGATTCGTCCCATCCATCCGTCGCGGCGGGAATCATAGCGCGAACCCGCGCCGGCAAGCCGTATCATTCGCTCGGATGCCGACCATCCCGACGAATTTGAAGAGCGCCTCGGCTCGTGGCGCCCCTGGCGCCCCACCGACGCGGCCGGAGTGAATCGATGGGCGATTCAATCGCAGTAGATCCAGACCGTCTCGAGGCGTTTGCCACCCGTGTCTATTCGGCGCTCGGCGTGCCGGATCAAGACGCCGCGATCATTGCAAACAGTCTCGTGCAAGCAGATTTGTGGGGTCATCAATCGCACGGCGTCATGAGACTGTCGTGGTACGCGGCCCGGATCAAATCGGGCGTCATGACCGCCCGGACCGCGCCCGAATACTCCGTCGACGCCGGCGCATTGGCTCTAATCGACGGCCGGGACGGGATTGGACAGGTGCTGGGTACTCTTGCCGCTCGCGAGGCCGCAAAGCGGGCAAAAGCTCACGGCGTGGGCGTGATCGGTTTGCGCAATTCGAATCACTTCGGCACTGCGATGTACTACACGCGGATGGCAGTGCGCGACGGATGCGTTGCGCTCCTGTCGACGAACGCCAGTCCCGCGATGGCGCCATGGGGCGGACGAAAGAAGGCAGTGGGCACCAACCCGTGGTCGCTGCTCCGGCCGGCGAATTTGCGCCCATGATGCTCGACATCGCAAATACGGGAGTGGCGCGCGGCAAGATCTATCTCGCGAGACAAAAGGGACTCCCGATTCCACTCGGATGGGCGATCAATTCGGCGGGAGAACCGACCACTGATCCGCAGGAAGCCATCGATGGCGTGATCCTGCCCATGGCGGAGCATAAGGGCTATGCCATTGCGATGATGATGGACGTTCTTTCCGGAGTCCTCACTGGTAGCAATTTTGGCAGCGCTGTTAGCGGTCCCTATCAGTACGAAAAGCGCAGCGGGTGCGGCCACCTGATGATAGCGCTCGACATCGAGGCCTTTCAGCCGCTGAAGACGTTCAACGGACGGATGGAACAGTTGATTCGGGAGACGAAGGCTGTTCCTCTTGCGAAGAATGTGGACGAAGTGTTCTATCCGGGGGAATTGGAAGCTCGCAATGAAAAGAGAAATCGCGACGAAGGCTTGCGACTCCCGCAGGACACACTGACTGACTTGCGCAACATGGCTGCGTCGGTCGGTCTTGTCTCGGATCTTCCGTTCTGATTCGACTCGGTATGCAGAATCAACGCATTAACGATTGGCGCCTTTGCGTCGCGCCGATGATGGACTGGACCGACCGGCATTGCCGGTATTTCCTGCGCCTCATTTCGCGCCGGGCGCGCCTCTACACCGAGATGATCACGAGCGGCGCGCTCGTTCACGGCGACGTGCCCTATCACCTCGACTTCGATCCCGCCGAGCACCCTCTTGGCCTGCAGCTCGGCGGCAGCGATCCGGCACTGCTCGCTTCCTGCGCACGCCTCGGTGCGCGCTGGGGTTACGACGAGATCAACCTCAACTGCGGCTGCCCGTCGGAGCGCGTCCAAACGGGGAGCTTCGGCGCGTGCCTGATGGCCGAGCCCGGTATCGTGGCCGACTGCGTCAAGGCGATGCGCGCCGCGGTGACGATTCCCGTCACGGTAAAGCATCGGATCGGTCTCGACGATCGCGAGGATTATGGGTTCGTCCGCGATTTCGTCGGAACCGTTGCCGATGCCGGGTGCGAAGTGTTCGTCGTTCATGCGCGCAACGCGGTACTGAAGGGGCTCACTCCGAAGGAGAACCGGGAGGTCCCGCCGCTCCGCTACGAAGTCGTGCATCGACTCAAACGCGACTTCCCGGCGCTGACGATCGTGCTGAACGGGGGATTGACGGACTGGGACGCGATCGAGAGCGAGCTCGAGCACGTCGACGGGGTGATGCTCGGGCGCGTCGCGTATCACGATCCGTACTTTCTCGCGCAGGCGGATTGGCGCGCATTCGCAGACGACGTCCCCGCGCGCTCGCGCGCCGACGTGCTGCTCGCGCTCATCCCCTATGCGCAGGCGCAACTCACGCGCGGGGTTGGCATGCGCGCGATTACGCGCCACGTGCTCGGCCTTTATCACGGACGATCCGGCGGCCGGCGCTTCCGGCAGATCCTCTCGGACTCGGCGAAGCTGCGCGAAGCCGGACCGGAGCTCTTCGAGGAAGCGCTCGCGGCGGTCGAGCCGGTGAATGCGGGGGCGGACGCGTAACGAGCTGAGGGGAGCGCCGCTCGCCGACGGCGAGTGCCTCAAAACGTTTCTGACATCGCGGGGGATCCGTGGCTTCCGGAAGCTCGAAGAAGGTCGTATACGCTGCCATTGCCGGAAACCTCGCGATCGCGGTCACCAAGTTCGCTGCCGCCGCCATCACGGGAAGCTCGGCCATGCTCTCGGAGGGCGTCCACTCGCTCGTCGATACCGGCAACGGCGGACTCCTTCTGTTCGGGATGTCGCAAAGCCGGAAGCCGGCCGACGACGCTCATCCGTTCGGGCGCGGCAAGGAGCTTTACTTCTGGACGCTGATCGTCGCAATCCTGATCTTTGCGGTGGGCGGCGCAATTTCGATCTATCAAGGAGGCGTCCAGGTCGTGCACGCCGCGCCGCTCCAAGACCCGACATTGAATTACGTCGTCCTCGCGGTGGCTTTTGCCTTCGAAGGCATGGCGTGGACGGTTGCCTACCGGGAATTCCGCAAGGCCAAAGGCAAACTGGGCTACTGGGCTGCGGTGCACGCCAGCAAGGATCCCACGACGTTCACGGTCCTGTTCGAGGATTCGGCAGCGATGCTGGGCCTGCTCGCGGCGTTCCTGGGCATCTCGCTCGGCCACGCACTGCACCTGCCTCAATTGGACGGTGTCGCGTCGATCGTCATTGGCCTGATCCTCGCGGCAGTGGCGATGTTCCTCGCTTATGAAAGCAAGGGACTGCTGATCGGCGAGGGTGTCGATCCGCAGACATTGGCAAGCATACGTGCCCTTACCGAGGCGGATCCGGCAGTCGCGCGGCTCGTTCGAGCGTTGTCGATGCATTTCGGCCCCAACGATGTGCTGCTCACGATGGACATCCAGTTCGAACCGACGGTCAGCGCCGCGGAAATCGCTTCGGCGATCGACCGTTTGGATAATCTCATCCGCAGCCGTCATCCGGAGGTACGGCACATCTTTCTCGAAGTGCATTCGATTGCGGCGCAAGCCAAGGCGAGGAAAGGCGCCGGCGAATGAACGCTCCGCTCGTGCGCCGCTATGCCCGCGGCATGTCCTCGTCGATGTACGCGCGAACGATGCTGTCGAAGTCCGCGTCGCCGCGCATTCCCAGCGCTTGACCGAGCTGCGGCGCGAAGCGCGCCGGCCACGTCGAGACGATGCGGTCGATCACGGGATCGAATTGCCACTTGACGCGATCGGCGACCGCGTCGCCTGCGACGCGCCGCAGCGCGCCGACCATTTCCTCGACCGACACCGAAAGCCCCGGCACATTGACCGAGCGCGTCAGCGCGAACGCCGACGCCGGAGCTTCGTGGCCGATGATCAGGTTTGCGACGACGGCTCGCGGCGAGCTCACCCACATTCGCGTCTTCGGTGCGACCGGGCACACGGCATCAACCGCTGCGAGCGGCTCGCGGATGATGCCGCTCGCGAACGACGAGGCCGCCATGTTCGGCTTGCCGGGGCGTACCGTTACCGTCGGCAGCCGAAGACTGCGCCCGTCGATGAATCCCTTGCGCGTCATGTCGTAGACGAGGAGCTCGCCGATCGCCTTCTGCGTTCCGTACGACGATTGCGGCGTCAGTGGCGCCGTGTCTTCGACGGGATCGGAGAGCGTTCCGCCGAACACCGCGAGCGAGCTTGCGAACACGAACTTCGGCGGCGCGGTGAGCCCGCGACAGCGCTCGAGCAGCGCGCGCGTCGCGTCGAGGTTCACGCGCATTCCGATGTCGAAGTCCGCTTCGGCTTGGCCGCTCACGACGGCCGCGAGATGGAAGATCGCATCGGTGTCGCTTCCGATCGCTCGCTCGACGAGCGCGGGGTCGGCGAGGTCGCCGCTTACGACGCGCACGCGGGCGTCGCCGATGTCGCGGGCCGGCGCGACGTCTAGCCGCACGATCTCGCGCACGGGTCGCGCGTTGCCGTGCGCGTCGGTGAGCGCCCCGCGGGCGAGGACCGCTCGGGCAAGACGCGTTCCAAGAAATCCGGCGCCGCCGGTGATCACGATACGCATCGTCCACTCCTGTAGGGGCTCGTTCGCCGACGTTATCATAGCGGCTCGAGAGTGCCGCGGTTTGCGGCAAACGAAGCCGATCGAGGAGCAGCCGATGCCGCGCCCCACCCTTTGCAAATGGCTCGCGCACGCGAGCGATCGCGAAAGCGATGTCCTCGGGATAATGCCGATGGACGCGAGCGCGAAATGAGCGCGGCGGCCATCCGTCGGCTGACGATCGTCACGCGCGAATCGGCGCTGGCGCTCAGGCAGGCCGAGCATATCCGGGCCCGCCTTGCGACGCTCTACCCAAGCGCTTCGGTGGAGCTGCTGGGCGTCACGACGCAAGGCGATCGCGTGCAGGACAAGTCGCTCGCGGAAATCGGCGGCAAGGGACTTTTCATCAAGGAGCTCGAGCTCGCGCTCAGCGACGGGCGCGCCGACCTGGCCGTGCATTCGCTCAAGGATGTGCCGATGGACATGCCGGAGGGTTTCACGCTCGCGGCGATATCCGAGCGCGAAGATCCGCGCGACGCGCTCGTGTCCAACCGCTACCTCGACCTCGCCGGCCTCCCCGGCGGCGCGCGCGTCGGAACATCGAGCCCGCGGAGGCAAGCGCAGCTGCGCGAGCGTGATCCGCTGCTCTCGATCGAGACGCTGCGCGGCAACGTCAACACGCGGCTCGCGAAGCTCGATCGCGGACAGTACGACGCGATCATCCTCGCGGCCGCGGGTCTCCGGCGACTCGGTCTCGCGGCGCGGATCACGTCGTTGCTCGATCCCGAGGAATTCCTTCCCGCCGTGGGCCAGGGTGCGCTCGCGCTCGAATGCCGAGCCGATCGAACCGACGTCGTCGAAGCGCTGAAACCGCTCGCCGATCGCGAGACGACACTCGCGACAACGGCGGAGCGCGCATTCGCGCGTGCGCTCTCCGGCACGTGTCACACGCCGCTCGCCGCGTACGCGATCTTCCGGCGCGACGAGCTGTGGCTTCGCGGGATGCTCGCGAGCGAGGATGGCGCCGAAGTGATGCGCGGCGAGAAGAGCGCCCCGGCGGGCAGCGAACACGAGGCCGACGCGCTCGGGCGCGCGCTCGGCGCGGATTTCCTCGCGCGCGGCGCCGCGCGGCTCGTCTCCGTTTAGAGCGCTCTCGCTTTCGCGGCTGTGCAACGCCGTCGCATTCATCGTGCTGCCAGGCTCTGACACCGCGGGTCCGCTCTCCGGACTCGGCGTACTGGTGACGCGGCCGGCGCGTCAGGCGGCCGGATTCGCGCAGAAGATTGCTGCACTCGGCGGCGTGCCCGTCATCTTTCCGGCGATCGTCATCCTGCCACCTGAGAATCGAGCTGCGGTCGATCGCGCGCGTGCGGCGCTTGCCGACTACGACATCGCGATTTTCATTTCTCCGAACGCCGTCGAATACGGCGTGCCCGATCCGAGACACTGGCCGCCGCTGCTCGAGGTGTTCGCCCCGGGGCCCGGAACCGCGGAAGCGCTCGCGGCCGCGGGCATCGCAGGCGTGCGGATCCCGGCGACGACATTCGACAGCGAGGGGCTGCTCGCGTTGCCCGAGCTCGCCGATGTGCGCGGAAAGCGCGTGCTGATCCTGCGCGGCGAAGGCGGGCGCGAGCATCTCGGCGACTCGTTGCGAGCGCGGGGCGCGCACGTCGACGCGGTCGCATGCTACCGGCGCACGCAGCCTCGTTCGGACGCACAGGGGCTCGCCGAGGCGTTCCGCGCCGGCGCGATCGACGTCGTGACGGTCACCTCGAGCGAAGCGCTCGACAATCTGTGGTCGCTCGCGAGCGATGCGATTCGCACGTCGTGGCGCGCGCTACCGACGTTTGCGCCGCATCCGCGAATCGTTGCGCGCGCTCGCGAGCTCGGCCTGTCCGCTGTGGCGACTCCGGGTGGCGACGCAGGCCTCATTGCCGGGTTGCTAGAATGGGCCGCCGCGCACCCCTCACGGAAGAGCTGATCCCATGCCGCCCGACATCATCATCACAGCACCGTTGCCGCCGTTCCTCTACGATCCGCTGAAAGCCGATTATCGCTGTCACGATTACGTGCAGGCAGCCGACAAGCCGGGACTGCTCGCGGCGAAGGGCAGCGCGATACGCGGCCTCGTCCAGGGTGGCGGGACCATGACGCCCGCCTCGCTTCTCGACGCGCTTCCCGAGCTGGAAATCATCTCGGTGTTCGGCGTCGGCTACGACGGCGTCCCCGTCGACTATTGCCGCAAGCGCGGGCTCAAGGTGACGAACACGCCTGATGTGCTGACCGACGACGTCGCCGACGTTGCCGTCGGGCTCGTCATGATGACGGGGCGCGGTTTCGTCCGCGCGAACCGCTTCGTCCAGGCGGGCGAATGGCTGAAACGCGGGCCGGAGCTCACGACGAAGCTCTCCGGCAGGACGGCCGGCATCCTCGGGCTCGGACGCATCGGCAAGGCGATCGCGCAGCGACTCTCGGCAATGGGGATGAAGATCGCGTACACGGGGAGGAAGCCGCAGGATGTTCCGTATCGATTCGTTCCGGAACTGAAGGCGCTCGCCGCGGAATCGGATTTCCTGATCGTTGCATGCCCCGGCGGCGCGGCGACGAAGGACATCGTCAACGCGGAC